>CAZXSI010000005.1:0-61541 GCA_964643215.1 uncultured Klebsiella sp.
CGGGCTGGCTGGGCACCATCAACTACGGCGTGATCGTCTCCGCCAAGGCCGACGCCTACCTGCGCGAACCGAACGCCGATCCGCTCGGCGACGCCGCCGCGAGCGCGGGCGTCTGACCGGGCCTGCGGCGGCTTGACGAGGGCCGGAGAATGGCGAATCTCCCCGCATGGCCAATCATGACAAGGCGGAAGGCATCGCCCAGAAGCTCGAGCACGGCCTCGAGTATTTCATCTTCGCCAGCCGCTGGGTGCAGGCGCCCATCTACGTCGCCCTGATCTTCGCCGCGATCGCCTACGCCTGGAAGAGCGTCCAGGAGCTCGTCCATCTCCTCCAGGGCTTCGGGACCGCCACCGAGAGCACCATCATGCTGGGCATCCTCTCGCTCGTGGACATCTCGATGGTGGCCAACCTCGTCAACATGGTCGTCGTGGGCGGCTACGTCACCTTCGTCTCGCGCATCGACTTCGGCGAGAACGGCGACCGCCCGGACTGGCTCGACCACATCAACGCCAACACCCTCAAGGTGAAGCTCGCCGGCAGCCTTGCGAGCATCTCGGCGATCCACCTCCTCAAGAGCTTCATCGACATCACCGCGGCCACCGGCGACCAGCCGCTGACGGCCGCGCACGAGAAGGTCATCCTCTGGCAGGCCATCATCCACGGCGTGTTCCTCGTCTCGATGATCCTCTTCGCCTGGGGCGAGAAGATGCAGCGCCACCCCGGCGATCACTGAGCCTTCGGGGCGAGGTCGCTGACCCAGCCGATCAGGTAGCGTTCGCGCGAGGACGACCAGCCGTAGTGGATCCGCAGCCGGTCGCCCGCCGGGTTCGGCTTGGTGTCGATCGTCGCGTTGAGCGGCACCTTCAGTCCCTGATGGGTCACGCGCATCGCGGCCTTGCCGGTGAGGCCCTGGCGGGTCGGGTGGCGCAGGTGCGGCGGGATCTCGTCGCCGTCGCAGGCGCTGCCGACGCCGCCTTCCATGCGGACCATCCGCATGAAATCCAGGGCGCGCATCGCGGAGTGGATGTGCTCGAAGCAGTCGAAGTCGCAGGCCAGGCCGGCGTCGATCGCCGACTCCAGGATGACATGGCTTTCCATGCTCGGCATGCGATAGGCCCAGGCCAGGAAGTGGCCGACGTTCGGCTGGTAGCCGGTCACCGAATGCCCCATGAGGTCATGGCGGGGGCGGCGCACCTTCGCCTCGACGAGCTCGGAGCCGAAGGAGGCGACGAGCGCCTGGACGGTCGCCTTGTCCGCCGTACGGAAGTCGACCGTGACTTCCGTGGTGCGCCCCGTGAAGGCCGCCAGGGCGGACTGACAGCCCGCCAGCCGGACATGGATGTCCCCGAGCAGGTCCGGGCCGCTCAGCCAGACGGATTCCTTGACGGAGGGCACCACGAAGAGGGTGGGCAGCGAGGGGTCGTTGCAGACGCGCTCTTCCAGCCGGGCGCGGATGACGGCGGGAGGCAGCGAGGTGTCGAAGCGACGGCGGAGGAGCGGGCGGGGGCGGGCGGGGGCGGGGGAGTGGCGTCTCATGGATGGGTTTTTAAAAAGAAGAGAGGGTGTCCCTGCCGTGCGGTCCGTGGTGAAACGGCGCGCGGCTGGAAGCGTGATCGGTGGAATGGAGGATCGGCCAGGGACGCCGGGGCGGGCGGAGAACTGGCCGAGGACGCCACTATGCCCGGCGGACACGGGATGTCCAGAGGCCCGCCGAGGGTCGCCCGAAATAATATAACCGCCCTTTTCCGGCCCAAAAAGAAGGGCTCCCCGGTCGGGGAGCCCTCGGGCGGAGGCCGGCGGACCGGTCAGCGGGCCTTGGCCGCCAACGGGATGCGCATCCCGTAGAAGCTCCGGTAGACGAAGAACAGGGCGACCAGGAAGATGGCCGAGCCCACGAACAGCTTCGGGCCGGGCTGCATCTTGACCGCGATCTCGACGGCGAGCAGGCCGAAGAGCGTCGTGAACTTGATCACCGGGTTCAGCGAGACCGAGGAGGTGTCCTTGAACGGGTCGCCGACCGTGTCGCCCACGACCGTGGCGGCGTGGAGGTCGGTGCCCTTGGCCTTGAGGTCGACCTCGACGATCTTCTTGGCGTTGTCCCAGGCGCCGCCGGCGTTGGCCATGAAGATCGCCTGGAAGAGGCCGAAGAAGGCCATCCCGATCAGGTAGCCGATGAAGAAGAACGGATCGAAGAGCGCCAGCGACAGCGAGAGGCAGAAGATGACGACGAAGATGTTGATCATCCCCTTCTGCGCGTACTGCGTGCAGATGCGCACGACCTCCTTGGAGGAGTCGGCGGCGGCGGTGGAGGCGTCGAGCTTCATGTTGTCCTTGATGTAGACCACCGCGCGGTAGGCGCCCGTCACCACCGCCTGCGTGGAGGCGCCCGTGAACCAGTAGATGACCGCGCCGCCCATGAGCAGGCCCATCAGGGCCTCCGGGTGGACGAGCGAGAGCTTCTCGAGCACGTTGAACTTCGCGTCCAGCGCGCTGTAGTGCTCCTGCAGCATCATGATGATGCCGAAGACCATCGTGGTCGCGCCCACGACGGCGGTGCCGATGAGGACCGGCTTCGCCGTGGCCTTGAAGGTGTTGCCGGCGCCGTCGCCCTTCTCGAGCTGGTGCTTGGCCCCTTCGAAGTCGGGGCGGAAGCCGAAGTCGCGTTCGAGCTCGGCGGCGATGCCGGGCTGCTGCTCGATCTGCGAGAGCTCGTAGACCGACTGGGCGTTGTCGGTGACGGGGCCGAACGAGTCGACCGCGATGGTCACCGGGCCCATGCCCAGGAAGCCGAAGGCGACGAGGCCGAAGGCGAAGATCGGCGCCGCGAAGGCGAACTGTCCCGGCATCAGCCCGGCGACGGCGGGGTGCGCCGAGAGGAGCGTGGCGCCGAACATCAGGCCGAGGATGCAGAGGCCCGTCCAGAAGGCGGAGTAGTTGCCCGCGACGAGGCCCGAAAGGATGTTGAGCGACGCGCCGCCCTGGTCGGACGAGGTGACGACCTCCTTGACGTGGCGGCTCTCGGTCGAGGTGAACACCTTGGTGAACTCCGGGATCAGCGCGCCGGCGAGGGTGCCGAGCGAGATGATCGTGGACAGCACCCACCAGAGGCCGCCGCCCTGCGAGGCCAGCAGGAACCAGCTGGCCAGGTAGGTCACGGCGATGGAGACGAGCGAGGTGATCCAGACCAGGTTGGTCAGCGGCTGCTCGAGGTTGAAGTCCTTGGCCTGGCCCCAGACGGCGCGGCTGACGGCGTCGTTCAGCCAGTAGCTGAGGAGCGACGTGACGACCATCAGGATGCGCATCGCGAAGAGCCAGATGATGAGCGTGGCGCAGAGGGCGGGCTTGGCCGCGAGCGCCAGCGCCAGGAACGCGATGAGGGCGACGCCGGTCACGCCGTAGGTCTCGAAGCCGTCGGCGGTCGGGCCGACGGAGTCGCCGGCGTTGTCGCCCGTGCAGTCCGCGATGACGCCGGGGTTGCGCGGATCGTCCTCGGGCAGCTTGAACACGATCTTCATCAGGTCCGCCCCGATGTCGGCGATCTTGGTGAAGATGCCGCCGCAGATGCGCAGCGCCGAGGCCCCGAGGGACTCGCCGATGGCGAAGCCGATGAAGCAGGGACCCGCGAGCTCCTTCGGCAGGAACAGCAGGATCGCGATCATGAAGAAGAGCTCGATCGCGACGAGCAGCAGGCCGACGCTCATGCCGGACTTGAGCGGGATGAGCAGCGTCGCGAGCGGGTTGCCGCGGAGCGCGGAGAACGCGGCGCGGGAATTGGCGACGGTGTTGATGCGGATCCCGAACCAGGCCACGCCGTAGCTGCCGAGGATGCCGAGCACCGAGGCGGCGAGGATGACCGCGACGTCGGCGAAGCCCTTGTGCTCGAGGCCGGCGAAGTAGTAGGTCATGCAGGCCGCGATCAGCACCCAGAGGGCGGCGAGGAACTTGCCCTGCTGCCAGAGGTAGGTCTTGCAGGTGCCCCAGATGATCTCGGAGACGGCCGCCATGGAACGGTGCACGGGCAAGGCGCGCGTCTGGGCGTACTGCCACCAGCCGTAGGCGGTCGCGAGGGCGCAGACCACCAGCCCGAGCCAGAGGACCTGGTGGCCGCTGAGCGCGCCGCCGAGGAACGTGGTCTGGCCGAGGTCGGGAATCCGGATGTCGGCCTCGCCGGCGACGGCGAGGGCGGGGAGGAACGGCAGCGAGGCCGCCGTGAGTTTCTTCACGCAGTTCATGGTAGGGTAGGGGGTGTGACCGCGGGGCGCGGCCGAGGTTCCTTTCTGGGCGATTATCCGCCGGCCTGCGAGGGGAATCTCCTTACGGTCCCCGTCATTTATAATCGTATAGAACCCGTCAGTCCAGCAGGTGGGCCCGGAGGAACAGGATGGTGGCCGCGAACTGGTAGTCGGCGTTGGTCTTCTTCACGAAGCCATGGCCCTCGTCCTTGGCCATCACGTACCAGACCGTGCCGCCGTTGGCTTTCACGGCGTCCCGCATCTGCTCGGCCTCGGTGAAGGGGACGCGCGGGTCGTTCCGGCCCTGGATGATGAGCAGCGGGTCGCGGATCCGGGCCGCATGGTTGGCCGGCGAGATGCTGTCGAGGAACGCCTTCACGTCGGGCTTGCGCTCGTCGCCGTATTCCATGCGGCGGGCGTTGCGCCGGTAGTCCGAGGTGTCCCGCAGGAAGGTGGCGAAGTTCGCGATGCCGACGTTGTCCACCCCGCAGCGGAACCGCTCGGGGTAGTTCACCAGGCAGGCGAGGCTCATGAAGCCGCCGTAGCTGCCGCCGTACGCGGCCACGCGGCCGGCGTCGAGCCGGTCGGAGCCCGCGACCCAGTCGAGGATCGCGGCGACGTCCCTGATCGCGTCGCCGCGCTTCACGCCGTCGTCCAGCGAGAGGTATTTCCGGCCGTAGCCCGTCGAGCCGCGGATGTTCGGGTAGATGAGGGCGACGCCGAGCTCGTTGAGGTAGAAGTGGAAGCTGCCGCGGTAGCCGGGGCGCGACTGGCCTTCGGGCCCCCCGTGGAAGATCATCAGCGCCGGCCGCTTGCCGGGGAACTTCTTGGCATCCGGGTAGTAGACCAGCGCCGGGATGCTCAGGCCGTCGAAGCTGGTCACGCGCGTGATGACCGGGTCGGGGCTGGGGATCTCCTTCTTCGGCTTCGCGGTGCGGTTCGTCCAGCGGGTCACGGCTCCGCCGTCGAGGTCGGCCGACCAGGCGTCGCTCGCCGAGTCCTCGCTGTTGAGCGAGAAGCCGACCTCGTGGCTGGCCGGGCGGAACATCAGGTTGCTCAGCACGCCGGGCTTGAGCTTCGGCGCGGGCAGGAGCCGCCCGCTCGTCAGGTCCCAGCAGCGCAGCTCGGAGAAGCCCTCGACGTTGAACGAGACGACGAGCCGCTTCCCGTCCTCCGAGACGACGAGCTCCTCGCCGTCCCAGGCCGGGCCGCCCGCGAGCTTGCGCAGCGTGGCGCCGGCGACGTCGATGCGCGTCGGGCACAGGAAGTCGGATTCGAGGTTGGCCAGCGCGTAGACGGCCTTGCCGTCCTCCGCGAAGGCGGCCTGCGTGAAATAGCACCGGACGGACTTCGGCGTGATCTGGGTCTTCTTGGCCGTGGCGACGTCCATCGTCCAGAGGCGCGTCTCTTCCTGGCCCATGGACTGGCGCAGCAGGAGCGCCGTGCCGTCGGGCGACCATTCGACGGGCCCCCAGCCCGGCGAGGTGCCGGTATGCACGACGCGTTCGGCGTAGGGCGGGAGCGCCTCCTTGATCACGATGTCGCTGTCCTTGCCGTTGCGGCGGTTGGTGGAGAAGGCGATCCGCCGTCCGTCGCGCGACCAGCAGGCCTCGATGTTGCGCGACTTGCCGTCGGTCAGGCGCACCGGCCGGGACTGCGGGTCGGCGGTGTCCTTGAGGTGGAGCTGGAAGTTCTCGTCGCCGCCGACGTCCGCGGCGTAGAGCAGGAGCGTCCCGCCCGGCTGCATCTGGCCGCTCTTCACGGGCTCGGCGCCGCCCGTCAGGGCGACGCGCCGAGCCAGCGGGGCGGCCATCAGGTGGAGGTGCGACGCGTCGCCGACGCGGGTGGTCACGATCGCCTCGCGGCGCGTGGAGTGCCAGCCGCGGAAGCTCGCGCCCCCGAGGCTCAGGTAGGGCGCCAGCTCGGCGGTCAGGGCCGGCGTGACGGCGGGCACGCCTTCGGCGACGATGTTCGGGGGGACGGCGGCCAGGCCGCCGACGGCGGCGCAAAGCAGGAGGGAGAGGAGGGAGGGGCGGCCCATGTCCTATCTTTATTATGACAACCCGCCGGCCGTCCAAGCCCATATGCGGCTCGACCTCCGCCGGCGGGCGATTACCACGGGGGCATGCTCCGCTCCCTGCTGCTCGCCGCCGTCCTGCCGCTCGGGCTGGTCGCCGCCCCCGAGAACTATCCCGTCAGCGCCCCCGTCGCCGCGGTCCCGCACCCGGCCGCGGACGCCCCCGGGTTCGCGCCGCTCTTCAACGGCAAGGACCTGGCCGGCTGGAAGACGAAGGGCAACTGGGTCTACGACGCCGACGGCACCGTCACGCTGCGGCCCCGCCCGGGCGAGACCGGCTGGAAGCGCTTCGACGCCTACCTCTTCACGGAGCGCAAGTACCGCGACTTCGTCCTGGACCTCGAGTTCAAGATCGAGCCCACCGGCAACTCCGGCGTCTTCTTCTGCGTGGCCGATCCGCTCGATCCCGTCGCCCAGGGCGTCGAGCTGCAGATCCTCGACACCTTCGGCCTGGCCAAGCCCGGCCACCATGACTGCGGCGGCATCATCCGCGCCATGGCCGCCTCGAAGAACATGGTCAAGGCGCCCGGCGAATGGAACCGCTACACGCTCACGCTGAAGGACCGCCGCCTGACCGTCGATTTCAACGGCGAGCGGACCATCGTCCTCGACCTCGCGGCTTCGCCGATGAAGGACCGCCCGGCCGAAGGCCACGTCGGTTTCCAGGACGAGGCGAAGCGGGTCTGGTACCGCGGCGTGCGGATCAAGGAGCTGCGCTGATCAGCGCCGCAGCCAGCGGCGCGCGGCCAGCCAGAGCAGCGCCGGCACCGCGACGCTGAGCGCGAGCGCCCACGCGGGTTCGGCCTGGCCCAGCGCGCCGATCGCGGCGAAGACGAAGCCCATCGGCAGGCTGCCGCAGAGCGCCGCGGCCAGGAAGGTCCGGAACGGCATGCGGTTCAGGCCGGCCAGGCAGGCGACCGCTTCCGGCAGGATCGGCAGGCAACGCGAGCATGCGACGAGCCAGGCGCCGCCGGCCGCGAAGAAGCCTTCGCCGGCGCGCAGCCCCGCTTCGCCCGCCAGGCGCAGCGCGAGCGGACGGCCCAGCCAGCGGCTGAGGCCGTAGGCGACGACGCCGGCCAGCGTCGACCCGGCCGCGGCGTAGAGGCCGCCGATCACCGGGCCGTAGGCCAGGCCGAGCGCCGACATCACCAGCGTGCTCGGGATCGGCAGCAGGATGTCCGCCACGAGCAGGCCCATGCCGGCGAGGCCGGCCGCCGGTCCGTAGCCGGCCATCCAGGCGCGCGCGCCGTCCACGGAGAAGGCGGCTTCCAGCGCTTCGCCCCAGATCAGGAAGGGGATGATCGTCCCGGCGAGCAGCAGCAGGACGGCGACGACCAGCGGGCGCGATCCAAGCAGGTCCTTCATGCCGGTCCGCGCAGCTGCCGCCAGGGGGCTTCGCCGCTGACGTCGACCATGAAGGGCCCCTGGCTCGCGCCGGGCGAAAGGATGGCGAGGATCGTCGCGTCCGCCTTCGAGACGTTGAAGGTCGCGTGCACGACCCCGGCGGGGATGTGCGCGGCGTCGCCGGGCTTGAGGACGCGTCTTTCTTGCTCCACCCACTGTTCCACTTCGCCGGCCAGCACGTAGATCATCTCCTCGAGCTCGGGGTGGGTGTGGAACGCATGGCCTTCGCCGGCCGGCAAGGTCGCTTCGCAGACCTGCAGGTCCTTCGCGCCGGTCAGCTCGGGCCGGGTCAGCCAATAATTGGTGCGGCCTTTGTACTCCTCCTTGATGGCCTCGGCCTTGGTCACGAAACGCAGCGGTTTGCTCATGCAGGTTCCTATGCGGGGCGGCCGCCTGTGAGCAAGCCAGAGGGGGCGGTCATTGACAGCCCGGAACCCGTCGGCGAAATGGAGGTCTCCCCAGACACCCCATGAAACGCATCCTCGCCCTCCTCCTTGGCCTGTCCCTGCTCGGCGCCGCTTCGGCCGACGCCCAGGAAGCCAAGAAACCCGCCCCCAAGAAGGCCGCCGCCCCGGCCGTGAAGCTGCCGGCCCAGCCCGCCGACGTCGCCGCGCCCAAGCTCGGCAACGACGGCCAGGTCAACCCGGGCTTCGCCAAGTCGCACGAGGCCTTCGTCGCGATCGCCAAGAAAGGCGAAGCGCAGGTCGTCTTCCTGGGCGACTCCATCACCGCCGGCTGGGCCCGTCATCCCGGCATCTTCGAGAAGGAATACGGCCAGTACAAGGCCGCCAACTTCGGCATCGGCGGCGACCGCACGCAGCATGTCCTCTGGCGCGTCGAGAACGGCGAGTTCGACGGCATCAAGCCCAAGGCCGTCGTGCTCATGATCGGCACCAACAACGCCGGCGTCGCCGAGAACTCCCCGGAGCAGATCGCCAACGGCATCAAGGCCATCATCGAGGCCATCCACAAGCGCACGCCTGACACGAAGGTGCTGCTGCTGGCGATCTTCCCGCGCGGCGCGACCCCGGCCGACGCCAACCGCGTGAAGAACGAGAAGGTGAACGCGCTCATCGCCAAGTTCGACGACGGCAAGAAGGTCCATTTCTTCGACATCGGCGCCAAGTTCCTCAAGCCCGACGGCACGCTCGAGAAGTCGGTCATGCCCGACCTGCTCCACCTGAACGCCGCCAGCTACCAGATCGAAGCCGACGCGATCCGCGAGAAGCTCGCCTCGCTCGTCAAGTAGGCCGCGCCGCGGCCGAGACCAAGGGCCGGTCCTCTCCGGGGGCCGGCCCTTTCCATGTCCGCCTTACTTGCCCCACCCGGCCGGCAGGTCGGGCAGCGTGGCCGTGAGGATCTCGTGGATCGCCCGGCGTTCGCCTTGGGCGAGATGCCCGAACGCGGGCGACGGCGGGAACGCCCGCAGGCCGGCGTCGAGCCGGAGCAGCGTGATCTCGCGGAGCTGCCTGGGCAGCGACGCGAAGCTCTGGGAGTAGATCAGCGGGCTGCATCGGTACCGGAAGAGGCGGGTCCGCAGGTCGAGGTCGCGCAACGAGCGACCCTGCGGGTCGGCCCTGCGGGTCTGGGCGTAGGCGGCCGCGAACACCCCGTCGCTCCGGAGGCCGCCTTCGGGCCAGGCGGCTTCGTCGCGGCAGAGCAGGGCGTCGAGGATCTTCTCGGCCTGGCTGTCGAAGACCACGAGGCAGGAGCCCTGCGGCGGCGCGTCGGCGGGCAGGCCGAGGATCTCGCGCATCGCCGGCCAGCGGTGCAGCGCGATGCGCGCGTCCTGGTTGGCCGTGGAGAGGACGTTATGCACATGCACCTGGTGGTCGTGCATGAGCAGGGGGACGACGTCGCTGGTCTTCAGCAGGTAGCGGCGGGTGTCCACCACGCCTTGGAGGGACGCGAGATGCCGGGTCGGCAGCGCCGCGGGGCCTTCGAAGTCCTCGAGCCGTCGGCCGACGAGGTTGCCGCGGTGCTGGAGCGGCTCCTGCGTGCCGGTCACGTACCAGCCGCCCCACCGTTCGGCGAGCGGGGTGGACGGCGCGATGTTCGACCCGCCGGAGCCGCTGAGCGGTTCGCCGGACGCGTCGGGGAAGACCGAGCGCGTCCGCAGGGAAGGCGTGTGCTCATGGCGGGAGTGGCAGAGCAGGCAGTCGCCGCTGCGCGCCAGCAGCGGCTCCTCCTTCGAGGCGTGCTGGTCGAGCAGGTAGAACGTCGCGCCGAGCTGCGGGTCGAAGACGGAGATCTCGAACGACCCGGTCACGGACCAGCCGACATAGGCTTCGTCGGAGAAGTAGAGCGCCCGGGGCGTCTCGGGGTTGATCAGGTCGCGCTGGAGGCTGGTCTTGCTGAAGACGAAGAGCTGCGATTCGACGGGGATGCCGAGCTCGTCGAGCAGCCACTGCAGCCGCTTCTTGGCGGGCAAGGAGCGGATCTCGTCGGCGCGACGCTGGAACGCGGCGTTGATCGCCGTGGCCCGGTCGTTCGTCGGCGACGCCGAGTAGCGGATGGGCGGCTCCTCGAACGGCTCGGCCTGCTGCGCGGGCGCGCGGGGCGTCAGCAGGCCGGGCAGGACGACGACGAACAGGATCCGGAGGCGGGAGGGCACGCCTTCATCATGGCGACGTCGCCCGGCGGCTCAAGGTGTTATCGGCGGATGCCTTGGTTCAGTTTGCGCAAGGCGACGGCTTCGATCTGGCGGATGCGCTCCCGGGAGACGCCCTGAAGCCGGCCGATGGCGTCGAGCGTGAGTTCTTCGCCGTCCAGGCCATGGCGCTGGCGGATCACCTCGAGTTCGCGCGGCGTCAGCTGTGCCAGGACCTCGTTCAGGGCTTCCTGCCGGTCGGCGGCTTCCGCGTCGGCCGCCGGCGTCGCGGCGTCCGTGTCGGCGAGCGTGTCGCCGAACGTCGCGTCGCCTTCCTCGCCGAGGGGCGCGTCGAGCGACTGGCCGTGCTGCTGGTAGCAGCGGAGCTCGGTGATCTTCTCGGGCGTGCAACCGAGCTTCTCGGCGGTCTCGGTCTCGTCCGGCTCGCGGCCGAGTTCCTGGGTCAGCGTCGCCTCCGCTTTGCGGAGCTTCGAGAGCTGCTCGTGGAGGTTGCGCGGCAGGCGGACGGTGCGGCGGAGGAAGTTGAGCTCGCGCATCACGGCGCTGCGGATGCCCCAGAAGGCATACGTGCTGAAGCGATGGCCGAGGTCGGCGTCGAAGTCGCGGGCGGCGGCGAGCAGCGCGGCGTTGCCGGCCGAGATGAGCTCGAGCATCTCCTCGCGGGGCACGCGCATCTGCTGGGCGGCGTGGTAGGGCAGGCGGAGGTTGCGGTTCACGAGCTCCTCGAAGGCCGTCTGGGCGGCGGCGGAGAGGTTGCCGTCCGCACCCTTGCCGGCCTTGATCCGGCGACCCAGTTCCAGCTCTTCCGCCGCCCCGAGGCGGGGCCAGCGTCCGGCCTGGTTCATGTAGAGCGTCAGCGCGTCGGCCTCCCCGAGGCGGGCGGGCGAGGTCTCGACGACGCTGACCCGGATTTCACCGAGGTCGGGGAGGTCGGAGCGGAGGAGGGAGGTGAGGGCGTCGGGCTTGGCGGTGCGGGGGGTGATGTTGTTGATCATGGAAAATGGAGGGGCCTGTATATATAGGGCTGAAAACGGGGGGTCGGAAGGCCTTAGTTACACAAGTCGTTGTAAGACAACTTGATAAAATCGTATTATTTTTTAGAAGGGGGGTGTCCTGGCCAGGTCGGGGAGCCCTGCCGGAGCGTGACGAGCCCCACTATGCCCGGGTGGCCCGGTTCGTCAAAGAGGGCGTCGTCGGTTGCGCGTCATACGCCCCAATTGACCGACATTGGCTGACTTTTTGGGTGGGAACGGGCGAAGCTTTGGGGAGTCTATAAGGCATGCCCCGCTTCGTCCCCCTTTGCGTCGCCGCCCTCGCTGGCTTCTGCCTGTCGCTGACGGCCGCCGACCGGCCGCCGAATATCCTGATGATCGTCTCCGACGACCACGCCTGGTTTGATTACGGCTTCATGGGTTCGAAGTCGGTCAGCACGCCGAACATCGACAAGCTGGCGTCCGAGTCGCGCGTCTTCCCTCGCGGTTACGTCACGAACTCCCTCTGCGGCCCGAGCCTGGCTTCCATGCTGACCGGCCGGCACGTGCACCGTCATGGCATCACGGGCAACGACCCGCGCGTCCCCGTCGTCGAAGGGGCGAAAGGCCCCGCCAAGGCCGCCGCCGCGAAGCAGAAGAACGCGGCGTTCGTCGAAGGCCGCGCCCAGATGATCAAGCTTTTCCAGACCTCCCCGATCCTGCCCCGGCTCCTCGGCGAGCGCGGCTATGTCAGCCTGCAGACCGGCAAGTGGTGGATGGGTCCTTATCAGACCGGCGGCTTCACCGAAGGGATGACGAAGGGCGGCCGCCACGGCGACGAGGGCCTCGACATCGGCCGCAAGACCTTGGCGCCGCTCACCGATTTCATCAGCCGCGCCAAGCGGGACGGGAAGCCGTTCTTCGCCTGGTATGCGCCGATGATGCCGCACGATCCGCATACGCCCCCGGAGCGCCTGCTCGCGAAGTACCGCGGCAAGTCCCCGACGCTCCACGCCGCCAAATACCACGCGATGGTGGAGTGGTTCGACGAGACCATCGGCGAGGTGCGCGCCCATCTCGAGAAGGAAGGCCTCACCCGCGACACGATCATCGTCTACATCGCCGACAACGGCTGGATCCCCCAGGTCGAGAAGCCCTTCGTCGACTTCGAACGTTCCAAGCAGTCGCCGTTCGACGGCGGCGTGCGCACGCCCATCTTCGTGAGCTGGCCCGGGCATATCAAGCCGACCGTCATGGCCGAAGCCGCGAGCGCGGTGGACATCCTGCCCACGCTGCTCAAGCTCGCCGGCGCGCCCGTGCCCGCCGACGGCGACGGGCTCGACCTCCTCGATGACGCGGCCCTCAGGGCCCGGCCGTTCGTGGCGGGCCAGAACTCCACCCACGACATCCTCGAGCTCGGCAAGCCCGCCGTCAGCCTGCGTTACCGCTGGCTCGTCGCCGGCGACCTCAAGCTCATCGTCTCCAGCGGCATCAACGGCGCCACCGAGCCGCCCCGCCTCTTCGACCTCAAGGCCGACCCTCACGAACTCAAGGACCTCGCGGGCCCGCGGGCGGACGACGTGAAGCGTCTCACGGCGATGCTCGACGGCCTGTGGGATGGCCGCTGAACCAGCCTCCGATCTTCTCATCATGAACACCCAACGACTCCTCCTCGCCGCCTTCGCGGCCGTCCTCGTCGGTTGCCAGTCGGCGGACCCCGCCGCCCCCGCGCCGAAGGCCGCCGCCAAGGCCGCGCCGAAGCCGGCGCCGGCCCAGTATGTCTTCTATGTCGGCACTTCCGGGGCGAAGGCCCAGGGCGTGCTCCGCTGCGTGCTCGACGGCAAGACCGGCAAGATCTCCGCGCCGACCGTCGCCGCCGAAGCCAAGTCCGCTTCCTATCTCGCGCTCAGCCCTGACGCGAAGTTCCTCTACGCCACCGCCGAGGCCGCCGAGGGCGCCGTCGCCGCCTACGCCGTCGAAGGCGGGAAGCTGCGCCTGCTGAACACCGAGGCCTCCAAGGGCAAGGGCCCGACGCACCTCGCCGTCGACGCCGCGCGCAAGAACCTCGTCGTGGTGAACTACGGCTCCGGCTCGACGACCGCCTTGCCGATCAAGCCCGACGGTTCGCTCGCCCCCGCGGCTTCCTCGCTCCAGCACGTCGGCTCCGGCCCCAACGCCGGCCGCCAGACCGGTCCGCACGCGCACGGCGTCTATTTCCATCCGAAGAACGGCCGGGCCTACGTCGCCGACCTCGGTACGGACGACATCTTCATCTACAAGTTCGACGCCGAGAAGGGCCTGCTGACGCCGAACAAGCCGAAGTCCGGCCGCGTCACGGCCGGCGAAGGCCCGCGCCACCTCGCCTTCCATCCCAACGGACGCTTCGCCTACGTGAACACCGAGATGGGCCTGAACGTCGTCGCCTTCTCGGTCGAGCGCAACGGCGGCCTCAAGCAGCTGCAGAGCCTCCCGACGCTGCCCGCCGGCGCCGACCCGAAGGGCGCCTCCACGGCGGAGATCTTCGTCCACCCGAACGGCAAGACGCTCTATGTCTCCAACCGCGGCCATGATTCCCTCGCCGTCTATTCCATCGCCCCGGACGGCAAGCTGGCGCTCCTCCAGCACATGCTCGGCGCGCCCGCCACCCCGCGCGGCTTCGGCCTGAGCGCCGACGGACGCTGGCTCGTCTGCGCCGGCCAGAAATCCGGCACGCTCAACGCCTACCGGATCGGTCGCGACGGCCGGCTCACCGACACCAAGCAGTCGGTCGAGGCCGCGGCCGCCGCCGCGGTGGTGTTCGTCCCTTGAGCCGCCCGCGTCCTGATGCGTAGTCCCTTTCTCGCCGGCCTGCTGCTGGCCGCGTCGCTCGACGCGGCGCCGGTCGATTTCGCCCACGAGGTGGTGCCGGTCCTGCGCAAGCGGTGCGGCGAGTGCCACACCGGCGACAAGAAGAAGGGCGGGCTCTCCATGAACACCCGCGCCTCCTTCCTCGAAGGCGGCGAGAACGGCGTCGTGCTCGTGCCCGGACAGGCGGCGAAGAGCAAGCTGCTCGAATCGATCGTCAGCGCCGACCCGGACGTGCGCATGCCGCCGAAGGGCGAGCGCCTCAGTCCCGCCGAGGTCGCCGTCCTCCGCGCCTGGGTCGAGCAGGGCGCCGCCTGGACCGAAGGTTTCGCCTTCAAGCAACCGGCTTACGAGCCGCCGCTGCGTCCGCGCCAGCCGGTCCTGCCCGCCGCGCGCGACGGGCGCGCGCATCCGATCGACCGCGTCCTGGACGCCTGGCTCGCCGGCAAGGGCGAGCCCACGCCGCCCGCCGCGGACGACGCGACCTTCCAGCGGCGCGTGATGCTCGACCTGCTCGGCCTCCTCCCTTCGGCCGAGGAAGCCCGCGCCTTCGCGGCGGACCGTCGTCCCGACAAGCGCGCGGCGTTGGTCCGTTCGCTGCTGGCCCGCGACGTCGACTACGCCGACCATTGGATGGTCTTCTGGAACGACCTCCTGCGCAACGACTACGCCGGCACCGGCTACATCGACGGCGGCCGCAAGCAGATCACCAACTGGCTGTACCTTTCGCTGCTCGCCAACAAGCCCTACGACCAGTTCACGCGCGAGCTCGTCGCGCCGTCCGCGGACAGCGAAGGCTTCGCCAAGGGCATCATCTGGCGCGGCGCGGTCAGCGCCGGCCAGGTGCCCGAGCTCCAGTTCTCCCAGAGCGTCTCGCAGACGTTCCTCGGCATCAACATGAAGTGCGCCTCGTGCCACGACAGCTTCATCGACCGGTGGAAGCTCCGCGACGCCTACGGCCTCGCCGCGATCTACTCCGACCATCCGATGGAGCTCGTGCGCTGCGACATCCCGACCGGCAAGACCGCCGTCGCCGCCTGGCCCTTCCCCGAGCTCGGGCAGGTCGACGGCGCCAAGCCGCGCGAGGAACGCCTCGCCCAGCTCGCCGCGCTCGTCACCCACCCGGAGAACGGCCGCTTCCAGCGCACCATCGTCAACCGGCTCTGGCATCGCCTCATGGGGCGCGGCATCGTGCATCCCGTCGACGCCATGCAGACGGAGCCGTGGAACCAGGACCTCCTCGACGTGCTGGCCAACCGCCTCGTCGAGTCGAAGTACGACCTCAAGGCCGTGCTCGCGTTCATCGCCACCTCGCAGGCCTACCAGTCCCGCGCCGAAGTGCTCGCCCGCGACGCCGAGGACAAGGGTTACGCGTATCGCGGTCCGCGGGCCAAGCGGCTCACCGCCGAGCAGTTCGTCGACGCCGTGTGGCGCCTGACAGGGACCACGCCGGCGAAGATCGTGCCGCAGGTGCCGCGTTCCGCCCCCGCCGCCGGGTCGGCGAAGAAGCCGGTGATCGAGCCGCTCCTCGCGACCCCGATCTGGTCCGGCGACATCGCCGGCGGCCGGCTGCCCGCGGCGGGCGAGACCCGTTCCTTCCGCCGGCGGCTCGTGCTGGACGCCGACGTGGACGCGGCGACCTGCGTCGTGACCTGCGACAACGGCTTCGAGCTCTTCGTCAACGGGAAGAAGGTCGGCGCCGGCGACAACTGGGCCGACCCGAAGAGCTTCGACCTCTCCGCCGCCCTGCTCAAAGGAGCCAACCAGATCGTCGTCGTCGGCCGCAACGCCGGGCGGACGCCCAACGCCGCCGCGCTCCTCTTCCAGGTCAACGTCGCCCTCAAGGGCGGCGCCCGCGTGCGGATGGCGACCGACGCCGCGTGGGAGTGGACGGCCAGCGTCCCGAACGCCCGCGGCGTCTTCGCCGTCGGCGGCAAGGCGAAGGCGGCGGACGTCGCCTGGCAGCCCGTCGCGGCCGTGAAGAGCGACGCCTGGCGCAAGGCCGAGGCGCGCATGGCGGAGATGCTCGCCGGCGTCGAAGGCGCCAGCACCCTGCCGGCCCGCGCGAGCCTCGTGAAGTCGGACCTCCTGCAGCGCGCCCTCGGCCGGCCGAACCGCGAGCAGATCGTCTCGATGCGCCCGAACGAGCTCAGCACGCTCGAGGCCATCGACCTCGCCAACGGCCAGGCGCTGGCCGGGCTCCTCGCCGCCGGCGCCGCCAAGCTGAAGCAGCGTCCGTGGGCGTCGCCCGAAGAGCTCGCGCGCTGGCTCTACCTCTCCGCCCTGAGCCGCGAGCCCGTCCCGGCCGAGCTCGCGGTCGCCGCCGGCATGGTCGGCGCCGAGCTTTCCGAGCAGGGCATCGCCGACCTGCTCTGGGCCGTGTGCATGCTCCCCGAATTCCAGACCATCCGCTGACCGCCATGAACTCCCCGCTGCCGCTTGATCCGTCCCTGCCCGAGCCGCTGGCCCGTCGCGAATTCCTGCGCCTGCTCGGCGCCGCCGGCGCCGCGACCTTGTCGATGGGCGCGCCGCGCCTCCTCGCGGAGGGCGAGAAGGTCGTCCAGCCCGCCGCCACCGCCGACGCGTGCATCCTCATCTGGCTCGCGGGCGGCATGGCCGCGCCGGAGACCTTCGACCCGAAGCGCTACGCGCCCTACGAGAAGGGGCTTTCCTACGAGCGCGTGCTCAGCACCTTTCCCGCGATCCCGACGTCCGTCGACGGCGTCCGGATCTGCGAGGGGCTCGAGAACATCGCGCAGGTCATGGACCGGGCGACGCTGATCCGTTCGGCGGTGCAGCCGGACCTGGGCAGCATCCTGCATTCGCGGCACCAGTTCCACTGGCACACCGGCTACGTCCCGCCGCAGACCGTCGCGTGCCCGCACATCGGCGCCTGGATGGCCCGGGTGCTCGGTCCGCGCAACCCGGTCATGCCGGCCTTCGTCAACATCGGCCAGCGGCTCGAGGGTGTCGGCGAGAGCGAGGAGCTCAAGGCCTTCACGACCGCGGGCTTCTTCGGCGGGGAATACGGGCCCATGAACCTGCCGTTCCCGGAGGAGGCCGCCGCCGCGGTGCGGCCGCCGAAGGGCATGGACGCCGCCCGTTTCGTGAACCGCGACCGCGAGTTCCGCCGCCTCGTCGACGCGACGCCCAGCCGCGACCTGCTCAGCGACCATCAGCATCAGTCGATGCTGCGCGCGATGGACAACGCGTACCGGCTGCTCAGCGCCAAGGAACGCGCCGCGTTCGACATCTCCCTGGAGGCGCCCGAGGTCCAGAAGGACTACGACACGGGCCGGTTCGGCCGCGGCTGCCTGCTCGCCCGCCGCCTGGTCGAGAACGGCGCCCGCTTCGTGGAGGTCACCACCGAGTACGTGCCTTTCTTCCAGTGGGACACCCACGGCAAGGGCCACGAGACCGTCGCCAAGATGCATGCCGAGATCGACCGGCCGATCGCCCGCCTGATCCGCGACCTCGAGCAGCGCGGGCTGCTGGACCGCACCTTGGTCGTCATCGCCAGCGAGTTCAGCCGCGACGCGATGATCGAAGGCCGCCCCGGCTCGAAGGCCAAGGACCAGGCGTTCAACAAGTCCGGCGTCATCACCAGCCCGGACCATTACGGCCTGCACCGCCACTTCACCGGCGGCACGAGCGTCGTCATGTTCGGGGGCGGCGTGAAGAAGGGCCACGTCTACGGCGCGACCGCCGATGAACGGCCGTTGGTCGCGATCAAGGACCCCGTGTCCATCTCCGACATGCACGCCACGATCTTCCGCGCGATGGGCATCAGTCCGAAGACCGCCTTCGACATCGAAGGCCGCCCGTTCTACGCGACCGTCGACGGCAAGGGCGTGCCGATCCCGATCTTCAGGGGCTGAGCGCGCGCAACGGCGAGGCGTGGGCGCGTACCGCGGACTCGATGAGCTCGCCGGCGCGACGCATCGCCTCGGCGAGCGGCATCGCCGCCGGCTTGATCGGGATGAGCAGGTCGAACTGGGCGCGCAGCGCGGCCGAGTCGTCGACCGCGCCGGCGACGCCGACGACCTTCTTGCCGAGGCGGCGCGCGAGGCGGGCGACGCCCACGGGGCCCTTGCCTTGCAGGCTTTGTTCGTCGAGGCGGCCTTCGCCGGTGATGACGAGGTCCGCGGCGGCGACGCGCGCGGCGAGTCCCACCTGGCTCGCGACCATGTCGAAGCCGCTCACGAGCCGCCCGCCGAGGAAGGCCATGAGGCCGAAGCCGAGTCCGCCGGCCGCGCCCGCGCCCGGCGCCTCGCGCGGGTCGACGCCGAGATCGCGCCGCGCGAGGTCGGCGAGGTGCGCGAGCCGCCGTTCGAACCATTCGAAATCGCGGACGCCCTTCTGCGGTCCGTACACGCGCGTCGCGCCCCTGGGTCCGAGCAGGGGATTATCCACGTCGCAGGCCACGATCAGCTCGAAGGCGGGAAGGGGAGTGGCCGGCTTGGCGAGGGCGTCGGCCTCGAGGAGCGTCTCCAGCGTGGGGGCAAAGGGCTGCCCGGACTTCGTGAAGGTGTACCCGAGAGCGAGGGCTACGCCGAGCCCCCCGTCGTTGGTGGCGCTGCCGCCTATGCCGATGAGGATGCGTCGGGCGCCCTTGGCGAGGGCCGCTCGGATGAGTAATCCAGTTCCTAAAGTGCTGGCTTTGAATGGGTTAAGTTCAACATCCTGGACGATGGCCAGGCCGCTGGCCGCGCTCATTTCCATCACCGCCGTATCGGTGGAAACCACCCAGCCGAAGGGAGCCTCCAGGGGGCGTCCGTGGGCGTCCTGGGTCGCCGTCCGGAGCCATTCGCCGGCCAGGGCGGTCGTCATCGCCAGGGCGGTACCCTCGCCGCCGTCGGCGATGGGGCAGAGGTCGAAAGTGGCGCCGGGAAAAGCGGTTTCCAGGCTATTTTTGATGTGAAAACCGGCTTTTTCCGCCGGCAGGGAGCCCTTGAATTTGTCGTTGGCGATCAGGATGCGCATCGTCCGGCCCAGCCATCTACGCCGTGGGGTCTTTCCTTTACAATCCGAATGGGGAAGGACACTTGATTTCCGGGGGGTCTGGCTTACATTCTTCCCCCAAGGTCAGCCCCTCCGGGCTTTTTCCCCGAACCTTAACTCCAACTTAAGAAATACGCCCATGCTGTCGCTCCGCCATTCCTCCTTCGCCCTCGCGCTCTGCGCGGCTTCCTTCGCGGTCGCCGCCGATGACGCCCAGCCGTCCAAGGAAGGCCTCGAGTTCTTCGAGAAGAACGTCCGCCCGATCCTCATCGACCGCTGCTACGAGTGCCACTCCGCGCAGAAGAATTCCTCCAAGGGCGGCCTCATCCTCGATTCCCGCGACGGCGCCTACAAGGGCGGCGACGAAGGTCCCTCCGTCGTCCCCGGCGACCTGGAGAAGTCCCTCCTGATCAAGGCGGTCCGTTACACCGATCCCGAATTCGCGATGCCGCCGAAGAAGACGGGCGGCAAGCTGCCGGACGAGAAGATCGCCATCCTCGAGGAGTGGGTGAAGATGGGCGCGCCGATGCCTTCGGGCGGCGCCGCGAAGCTCACCGGACTCACCGGCAAGGCCCGCGACCATTGGGCGTTCCAGCCGGTCACCAAGCCGACCGTGCCGGAAGTCAAGAACCGCGCCTGGGTCAAGACCCCGATCGACGCTTTCATCCTCGCCAAGCTTGAGGAAAAGGGACTGCAGCCGAACCCCGCCGCCAACCCGGAGGCCTTCCTGCGCCGCGTCTCCTACGACCTGATCGGCCTGCCGCCTACCTCCGAGCAGGTCGACGCCTTCGAGAAGGCCGTCCAGGCCGCGCAGACCGCCGACACGATGGCGCTCCGCGCCGGCAAGCCCGCCGGCGCCGTCGAAGCCGTCTACGCCAAGCAGGTCGACAGCCTCCTCGCCTCGCCCCACTACGGCGAACGCTGGGCCCGTCACTGGCTCGACACCGCGCGCTACTCCGACACCCGCGGCCTGCAGGTCGACCAAGGCGACAGCCTCTTCAAGGACTACCGCTTCGCCTACGCCTGGACCTACCGCGATTACGTCATCAACGCGCTGAACGACGACAAGCCCTACGACCAGTTCATCGTCGAGCAGCTCGCCGCCGACCGCATCCCGGGCATCTCGCCGGACGATCCCCGCCTCGCCGCGCTCGGCTTCCTCACCGTCGGCAAGCGCTTCGACGACCCGAACGACATCATCGACGAACGCATCGACACCACCACGAAGGCCTTCCTCGGTCTCACCGTCGCCTGCGCCCGTTGCCACGACCACAAGTTCGACCCCATCCCGATCAAGGACTACTACTCGCTCCACGGCATCTTCGCCTCGACCGTCGAGCCCCTGCATCACCCGACGATCGCCGCCACCTCCAAGGCCGCCGCCGCCGCGCGCGCCGACTTCACCAAGCGCCTCCACCAGCTCCAGGACGAGCAGGTCGCCGGTTTCTTCCGCTACATGCGCGAGACCCGCGCCCGCTATGACAAGGAGATGGCCGGCCGCCTCATGATCGCCAGCGTGCGCCGCGGCTCCGCCGAGGCCGGCGAATATTCCGACCGCTACAAGATCGACCTCCAGTCGGACACCGACTTCGCCGCGATGCGCATCCAGAAGGACTCGCCGATCACCGGTCCCTTCCACGCCTTGGCGCAGGTCCCGACGGTCTACTTCGCCGAACGCGCCCCTGCCGCCATCAAGGAAGCCCTCAGCGACCCCGATAATCCGGTCAACCCGATCATCGCCGCCGCCCTGCGCGACCTGAAGCCGAAGTCGCTCCATGACGTGGCCGCCGCCTACCAGAAGGCCTACAACGACAACAAGGCCGCCATCCTCGCCCACCTCGCCCTCCTCGCCAAGCCCGGCGAAGATTGGAAGAAGACGTCGCCGGCCATCGCCCAGATGACCGGTTACCCGTGGGCCATCCCGAGCTACGACGAGATCTTCGACAACGAGGACATGATCTCGCTCTTCGCCACCCGCAAGTTCTGCGCCGACTGGCAGAACCGCCCGATCTACGGCGGTATCGGCAACCGCGAGCCGGTCGCCTACTTCCGCCATACCCGCATCAACGAACTGCGCCTCTCGCACCCCGGCGCCCCCGGCGAAGCCATGGTGGTCCAGGACTCGGAAGCCCCCAAGGACAGCTACGTGTTCAAGCGCGGCGACAAGAACAACAAGGGCGAGATCGTCCCCCGCCAGTTCCTCGAGATCCTCAGCAAGGGTGATCGTCGTCCGTACGTCGACGGCAGCGGTCGTTACGAATTCGCCCAGTCCATCGCGACGAAGGACAATCCGATGACCGCGCGCGTGGCCGTCAACCGTACCTGGATGAAGCACTTCATCGAAGGCTTCGTCTCCACGGTGGACGACCTCGGCAACATGTCCGAGAAGCCTTCGCACCCGGAACTCCTCGACTACCTCGCCTCCGATTTCATGGAGAACGGCTGGACGATGAAGCGCCTCCATCGCATGATCGTGATGAGCAACGTCTATCGTCTCGACTCCGACCCGACCGCCAATCCGCTCGTGGCCAAGAAGGGTCCCGTCGATCCGCTGAAGGTCGACGCCTCCAACCGCCTGCTCTGGCGCGGCAATCTCCGTCGTCTCGACTTCGAGTCCATCCGCGACTCGATGATCCTGCTGACCGGCAAGCTCAACCCGACGATCGGCGGCCAGCCGGCCAACATCACCGATGAGCCCTTCAGCTACCGTCGCAGCCTCTACGGCTACGTCGACCGCAGCCGCCTGAGCGACACGCTCTCGCAGTTCGACTACGGCGATCCCGACCAGGCGAACTCGAAGCGCAACTCGACCATCGTGCCCCAGCAGGCGTTGTACTTCATGAACAACGCGCTCTCGGTCGAGGTCGCCCGCGCCGTCGCCGCCCGCAAGGACGTCGTCAACGCGATGTCCGAGGACCAGCGCATCGTCGCGATGTTCCGCTGCATGTTCCAGCGTCGTCCTTCCACGAGCGAGATCCGCGTCGCCCAGGAGTTCCTGGCGAAGGCCAAGATGACCGTCGCGACCGCCAACCTCCGTCCGTCGGCCAAGGCCGCCGTCGCCGGCACCAAGGCGGGCGCCAAGGCCGCCGCGCCGGTCGCCCGCACGATGGCTCCGCCCACCAAGGGCGTGACCGTGAAGGCTCCCGACGGCGAAGAAAGCATGATGATGGCCGTCACCGGCGGCGGCGCCGAGAGCGTCATGCAGAACGTCGGCGAAGCGATCGCCCGTACGCCGATGACCCCGACCGAGCTCCTCGTCCAGGCCTTGCTGCTCTCGAACGAGTTCGTCTACGTGAACTGAGGGCCGAGCCCGCCGCTTGCTCCGGAAGCCGGCCGTTTGGCCGGCTTCCTTGTTTGGCGGGTCCGGCAGGCGGTCCCGGCCCAAGCCGGGCGGGGCGGCGGGGTGTTTTGACGGTTTTTTTACAAAAAAGCCGCTACGGCCGCGGGCGGGGTTCAATGAGGCAAATACGACAAACAAGGGGTTGCTGTCCTTCATCTTAGGTTAAGAATATTTTCCTAGAAGGAAGCCCCAGGCGCCCCCCTGACTTTCCTCCCTTTTCCCCCTCTCCTCGCCCCCATGAAGCGCCCTCTGAACATGTTCCGCCACCTTCCCCTGCTGACGGCCCTGGGGGCCGCCGCCATGCTGCCCGCCGCCGACGCGCCCGCCGAGGCCAAGATGGATCCCGCCGGCCTGGAATTCTTCGAGAAGAACGTCCGGCCGATCTTCACCGAACGTTGCTACGAATGCCACTCGAAGGAGAAGGGCGTCTCCAAGGGCGGCCTCATCATGGACTCCCGCCAAGGCATGCTCGCCGGCGGCGACCTCGGCCCCGCCGTCGTGCCGGGCGACCTCAAGAAGTCCTTGCTGATCGTCGCGGTCCATCAGACGGACCCCGAGCTTTCGATGCCGCCGCGCAAGAAGGGCGCCAAGCTTTCCGACGCCCAGATCGCCACGCTCGAGCAATGGATCAAGATGGGCGCCCCCGCGCCGGCCGGCGCCGGCGGCGCCAAGCTGACGGGCCTGTCCGACAAGGCCCGCAGCCATTGGGCCTTCCAGCCGGTCCGCGACGTGGCCGTGCCGGCCAAGCTGAGCAATCCCGCCTGGTGCCAGAACGAAGTCGACGCGTTCGTGCTCGCGAAGCTCGACGAGAAAGGGCTCAAGCCTAATCCCGCCGCCGACGGCGAAGCGCTGCTGCGCCGCCTGTCGTACGACCTGATCGGCCTGCCGCCGACCAGCGTCGAGGTCGACGCCTTCTCCCGCGAATACGATTCCGCCCTCGCCATGGACAACATGGCCGCCCGCAAGGGCCAGCCCGGCCGCGCCGTCGCCGGCGTCGTCGAGCGCACCGTCGACCGCCTGCTCGCCTCGCCGCACTACGGCGAACGCTGGGCCCGCCACTGGCTCGACACCGCCCGCTACTCCGACACCAAGGGCCTCAAGCGCAACGGCACCATCGAGACGTTCGACGCATCCTGGACCTACCGCGACTACGTCATCGACGCCTTCAACTCCGACAAGCCTTACGATCAGTTCATCATCGAGCAGCTCGCCGCCGACCGCCTGCCGGACCTCGCCAAGGACGACCCGCGTCTCGCGGCCCTGGGCTTCATCACCGTCGGCAAGCGCTTCCAGAACGCCGACGACACGATCGACGAGCGCATCGACGCCACGACCAAGGGCTTCCTGGGCCTGACCGTCGCCTGCTCGCGCTGCCATGACCATAAGTTCGACCCGATCCCGGCCGCCGACTATTATTCCCTGCACGGCATCTTCGCTTCCGTCATCGAGCCGCAGCAGAACCCGGTCGTCCGCGATCCGCTCCTCGTCGGCAAGAACGCCCCGACCAACGCCTACCGCGCCGACTACGAGAAGAAGCTCGCCGAGCTCATCAACACCACCGCCGGCGGCTACTACAAGCACCTCGCCGGCATGCAGGCCGCCTTCCACCGCGAGTTCGCCCCCCGCGCCCTCGCTTCGCTGGTCGGCGGCTTCCGCAGCACCGCGGGCTTCGATATCCTGAAGAAGTACGACCTCGGCCAGAGCCGCGAGCTCGACCCGTCCTTCGCCGCTTCCGTCGCGCGCCCCGACCATCCGATCACCGGCCTGCTGGTCCGCCTCAAGCGCGTCGGCGCCGACAACTTCGAGAAGCAGGCCCCCGCGATCATCGAGGCCGCCCTCGCCGACAAGAAGAGCCCGCTGAACCCGCTGGTCGCCGAAGGCCTCCGCGGCCTCAAGCCCAAGAGCCTCGACGAGGTCGCGTTCGCCTACCAGGCCATCTTCAAGAAGCACCGCGACAAGATCGTCGCGCACATCCAGATGCGCAGCCAGCCGGGTCGCAGGGGCGACAAGGACGACCCCGCCCTCGCCCAGCTCGCCGCCTTCCCCTGGCCGCTCCCCAACGTCGAGGACATCTCCACCGTCTCGCTCCTCGAGCGCCTGACCGAGAGCCGCGATTTCTGCGACAGCTGGCAGGTCCCCATCGCCTCGACCTTCGTCAACAACAACAAGCCCGCGAAGTACTTCAAGTTCGCCGACATCAACGCCCTCGACATCACCCACCCGGGCGGTCCCGGCACCGCGATGGTGGTCACCGACGTCGAGAAGCCGCGCGACAGCTACGTCTACATCCGTGGCGACCGCAACAAGCGCGGTCCCGTGGCGCCCCGCCAGTTCCTCGAGGTCCTGGCCGGTCCCGACCGGCTGCCGTTCTACGAAGGCAGCGGCCGTCGCGAGCTCGCCCTGGCCATCGCCAGCCGCACCAACCCGCTCACCGCCCGCGTGCTCGTGAACCGTCTCTGGATGCACCACTTCGGCGTCGGCATCGTCACCTCGCCCGATGATTTCGGCAACATGTCCGAAGCGCCGAGCCACCCCGAGCTCCTGGACTGGATGGCCACGGCCTTCGTCGAGGGCGGCTGGTCCATCAAGAAGATGCACAAGCGCATCCTGCTCTCCGCGACCTACCGCCAGTCCGCCAATCCGAACGACAACGTCCTCGTCGCGCAGAAGTCCGGCGTCGACCCCCTGAAGGTCGACGCGGCCAACAAGTTCCTCTGGCACGCCAACCTCCGTCGTCTCGACTTCGAGTCGATCCGCGACTCGATGCTGCTCCTCTCCGGCAAGCTCGACCGCGCCCTGGGCGGCCGCGCGGTGAACATCACCGACGAGCCTTACAGCTATCGCCGGACCATCTACGGCTTCATCGATCGCGACAAGCTCAGCGAGTTCCAGTCGCAGTTCGACTTCGCCGATCCCAACATGGCCAACTCGACCCGCGGTTCGACCATCGTCCCGCAGCAGGCGCTGTTCTTCATGAACAATCCGCTGGCCGTGGAGGTCGCGCGCAATGTCACCGCCCGCCCCGAGATGGCCAAGGCGTCGTCCGACGACGAGCGCGTGACCCAGCTCTATCGCATCATGTACCAGCGCTCGCCGACCGTGCAGGAGCGTCAGGTCGCCCGTGAATTCGTGGCCCGTATCGCCGGGTACATCGACGAACCGCCGGTCTCCCCCAAGGCCGACAAGCTCGCCAAATCCCGGGCGGAAAAGGCCGCCAAGGCCAAGGCGGCCACCGCCACCACCGCCAAGGCCGCCCCTGAGGTGAAGATCGAAACCTCGGTTCAAGGCGGGAAAATCGTGAATAACACCGAAAAAGTGGACCGAAAGGTGCCCGCCAACCCCTGGGTCATGCTGGCCCAGTCGATGATCTGCTCCAACGAGTTCGTCTACCTGAATTGATTACCCCAACCAATCGAGTTTGAATATTCAAAATAACCCCCCATATTTATCCCTAACCAAATCCCCACTATGAAAGACTCCAGCTGCGGCAACTACGTGCCGACCCCCAACTCCCGTCGCGAGTTCCTCCGCCAGACCGGCCTCGGCATGGGCGCCCTCGCCTTCGGCACCATGGTCGCCGACTACATGGTCAGCGACGCGCAGGCCGAAGTGATGGCCAACCTGAAGCCCCGCAAGGCCCCGCTCGCCGCCAAGGCGAAGCACGTCATCCACATCTTCGCGGGCGGCGCTCCCTCGCACCTCGACACCTTCGATCCGAAGCCGAAGATGAAGGAGCTCGCCGACATGTCGGCCGCCGGCATGAACGGCGTCCTCTTCCCGACGCCCTTCGAGTTCAAGAAGTCCGGCAAGTCCGGCCTCGAGATCTCCGAGATCTTCCCGAAGCTCCAGGGCGTCGCCGACGAGATGTGCGTCATCCGTTCGCTCCACCAGGACCTCCCGGCCCACGGTCCGGCCGCCAAGCTGATGCACACCGGCTCGGCGATCCTCTCCAAGCCTTCCCTCGGCGCCTGGGTCCTCTACGGCCTCGGCACCGAAAGCCAGGATCTCCCGGGCTTCGTCTCCCTCGGCGGCAGCTCCGACGCCCGCGCCTCGGCCTTCCTTCCGTCCCTCTTCCAGGGCGCGAACACCTCGTTCCGTCCGGGCGCCCCGGCGAACAAGATCATCGCCAACCTCCAGAGCGAATTCACCACGCAGGACGCGCAGCGCAAGCAGCTCGACCTCGTCCGCCAGCTGAACGAGCGCCACATGCAGACCGTCCAGAAGGACGAGCAGCTTGAGGCCCGCATCGAGTCCTTCGAGCTCGCGTTCCGCATGCAGACCGCCGCGACCGACGCCTTCGACATCTCCAAGGAGTCCGAGAAGACCCGCGAGATGTACGGCAAGTCCGACCTCGGCGCCAAGCTCCTCTGCGCCCGCCGCCTCGTCGAGCGCGGCGTCCGCTTCGTCCAGGTCGACGCCGGCGGCTGGGACCACCACACCAACCTCTTCACCTCGATCGCCCAGCGCGCCGAGAACATCGACGGTCCGGCCGCCGCGCTCATCGCCGACCTCAAGCAGCGCGGTCTCCTCGACCAGACCCTCATCATCTGGGGCGGAGAATTCGGCCGCACCCCGACCACCGCGGGCCGCGTCAACCAGGCTTCCGGTCGCGACCACCACTCCAAGGCTTTCTGCTGCTGGATGGCCGGCGGCGGCGTCAAGGGCGGCATGCACTACGGCGAGACCGACGAGATCGGCTCCCAGGTCGCCGCGGACGGCGTCGACGTGCACGACCTGCACGCCACGATCCTCCGTCTCCTCGGCTTCGACCACACCAAGCTCACGTTCCGCTACAACGGCCGCGACTTCCGCCTCACCGACAACTTCGGCAAGGTGGTCGACAAGGTCATCGCCTGAGCGGCTCCGGCCGCTTGAACGGAAGGGCGGACGCCGCGAGGCGCCCGCCCTTCTTGTTTTCACGGGACCGCGGCTTGCGTCGGCGGCTTTTTGCTTTCTAATAGAGACACCCCGATGAAGACCCTGCTCCTGGTCGGCGCCCTGGGCGCCGCGATGCTGTTCGCCGCGCCGGCCGAACCCAAGAAGGACGCCGCCCGCAAGGACGTCGCGAAAGCCGACCCGAAGGCGCCCGCCAAGCCCGAGCCGAAGCCCTCCGCCGAGGTGAAGCTCGCGCCGCGTACCGGCGATGCGCCGCGTTCCGGCGTCCAGGGGACCGACGCGTTCGGCCGCACGCAGACCCGCTACGACAACGGCGTGACGGCCGTGACGACGCCCGACCCTTTCGGCGGCTCCTCCACCCGCTACAGCAACGGCGTCTCGGCCACCACGCGGTCCGACCCGTTCGGCGGCTCGACGACCCGTTATAGCAACGGCGTCACGGCCACGACCCGGCCGGACCCCTTCGGCGGCACGACCACGACCTTCAGCGACGGCACCCGCGCGACCACCCGGCCCGATCCGTTCGGCAACCAGGTGACGACCTACTCCGACGGCCGGCGCGAGACCATCCGGCCCGATCCCTTCGCCAAGAAGGACGCGACGAACGAGCGGAAATGAGGGCGGCGCGCCCCAACAGGGCGCTTGAAACCCTGCGCGACCGGTGCAGTCTCCGCATCCTTACCCCATGAAGCGTCATCTGCATCTCTGGGCCGCCTTGGCCGCCCTTGTCCTCGCGCTCCCGGCCGTCGCCGCGGAGGCCTACGTCGCCGGCCCTGGCTGGCTGGAGTTCCCCGCCGCCAAGGGGCCCGGCGCCGGCAAGCACGTCGTGCTGCTCGCAGGCGACGAGGAATACCGCTCCGAAGAGTCGATGCCGATGCTCGCCCGCCTGCTCGCCGAGCGCCACGGCTTCCGGTGCACCGTCCTCTTCTCGCACGACGACGGCGTGATCAACCCCAACAACGGCGCCTCCCTCGGCAAGCCCGAGGCCCTGGACACCGCCGATGCCCTCGTGCTCGGCCTGCGCTTCCGCAAGTGGAACGAGGCCGCCCTCGCGAAGTTCGACGCCGCCGTGAAGCGCGGCGTGCCCATCGTCGCCACCCGCACCAGCACCCACGCCTTCGCCGGCATCCCCAAGGAAAGCGCCTTCGTCGCCTATAACTGGAACAACAACGGCGGCTTCGGCCGCAACGTGCTCGGCGAGACCTGGGTCAGCCACTGGGGCAACCACAAGTCCGAGGCCACCCGCACGGCCGCCGAGCCCGGCGCCGAGAAGCTCGCCGTCCTCAACGGCGTCGGCCCGATCTTCGGCGACACCGACGTGTACGAGGCCTATCCGCCCGCCGACGCCCAGGTGCTGCTACGCGGTCTCGTGCTCAAGGGCATGAGCCCGGACGACCCCCTCAGCGAACGCGTGAAGAAGCGCGCCACCGACAAGCAGGAGCAGGGCGTGAATTCCCCGGCGATGGCCGTGGCCTGGACCCGCGAGGTCCCTAACGCCGCCGGCACCAAGAACCGCGTGCTGACCACCACCATGGCCTCTGCCAGCGACCTCAAGGACGAATCGCTCCGCCGCCTGCTCGTGAACGGCGTCTTCTGGGGCCTCGGCCTCGAGGTGCCGGCCAAGGCCGACGTCACCCCGGTCGTCGAATGGAAGCCGGGCAAGTACTCCTTCAATCTCTTCCAGCGCGGCCTCAAGGCCGAGGCCTTCGCCGAGGTGCTCCCGCCGCCCGTCGTCGCCGCCCCGCCCGCGCCCAAGAAGAAGAAATAGGCCTCGGGCTTATTCCTTTCCCACGGGCGCATCGCAGGATGCGCCCGTCCTGTTCAGGCGCGGATGCCGCGGTTCACCAGCAGCTGGATCAAGGCGTCGTTGTAGATGATGTAGGCGCCTTCGCGCGAGGTGGCGTCGCGCACCTCGATGTCGTCCGAGACGACGAACCAGGGAGCCTCCACGGTCTTGTCCTTGGCCACCAGGTCCATGATGTCGTGGTCGGCCTTGGCGCCCGCGCGGCTGAAGGTGATCCGGACCCGCGAGTTCGTGGTCTTCAGGGCGCTTTGCTGGCCGTCGAAGCTCACCCAGACGTGCAGGCCGGGGGCGTCGTCCGCGAGCTTCTCGGCGAGCTGCACGACCTTCTGGCGGGCCGCCCCGTCGAGCAGGTAGCGGTTCTCGCCCTGGGCGTTCTTCTTGGTCGCGAGGCGCAGGCCGAGGTAGTCCTGGCGCAGGCAGGCGAAGTTGTTCGCGTCCAGGGCCAGGCGGGCTTTCTCGCCGGTGGCCACGGCGCGTTCGAGGAGCGCGAGCGGCCCGGACTGTTTCTGCACGTGGAAGGCGGCGTCGGCCATGTAGGACCGGCGGCGATGGATGTCGCGGCGGTAGAGGTCGGCGTGACGCGAGTCGACGAGGCCGGATAGTTCGGCGAGCACCAGGGCGCCTTCGATGGCCTTGAGCTCGCGCGCGTCCGCCCCGTTGATCTTGGCCGAGATGCGCTCCAGGAAGGGGTCGGAAGGCTGGTCGCGCTTCTCGAGCTCGTACCGCACCTTCTCGATGTGCTCGGTGATCCGCTTCTCGAGGGCGACCGCTTCAGGGAGGGCCTGGCCCGCGGTGCGCAGGTAACGGCGGAGCAGCTTGAGCATCTCTTCCATCTGCGGGATCGCCTGGCGGAGCTCATGTTCCTTGGCGAGGAACGGGTCGGCGTCGCGCTGGGCCTTGCGGATCTTGTCGACGGTCTCGGTGGTCAGCTGGCGGAGCTTCGCGACTTCCTCCGAGGCGGATTTCAGCGTGCGGGCGTCGGCCAGCCAGGGGCGGATCTCCTCGGACAGCAGTTCCTCGGCGATCTCCCGGGCTTTCTTGGCCACGTGCTCGCGGGCGCGCTCGAGCTCGCCGCGGAGGCGGGCCACCTCGGCCTCTTCCGCGGTCAGCCTCGCCTGCAGGGCCGCGAGGTTCGTCTCGTAGGTCGCGCCCTGTTTGGCGGCTTCTTGGACAAGGCGCGCGGCCTCCTCGCGGGCCTTGCGGATCTCGGCGTCCTTCGCCTCGAGTTCGTTGGCGTGCTGCCGGCGGATCGCGCGGCCTTCGTTCTCGCGGGCGGCCTTGCCTTGCGAGATTTCCTGCTGGAGGCGGCGGAGCGTCTTGCCCGCCGAATCCAGGGCGTCCACGGAATCGAGCGGCTCCTTCTCCGTCGCGCCTCCCAGCTTGGCGAGCAGCGCCTTCCAGGCCTTGGCTTCCGGCTTGTTGGGCTGGGCCTTGGCGCCCGTAAGCAGGCGCGGGAGCAGGTCGGCGGACAAGGCGGCGTCCTTCTGTTCGACCTGGTTGTTCCAGAGCACGCAGAGCAGGGCGGCGCGCGGGCCGCCGATGACGGCGGCCATCTCGTCGAGGTGTTCGAGCAGCTTCGCCTTCTCGCACTTCAGCGCCTCGGCGAACCACGGGAGGTGTTCGGCGATCGCGGAGGCGTCCTGGGCGAGATGCCCGAGGCGTTTCTTGAAAAGCCATTTCGAGGCCTTGAGGAAGGGGCGGCGATGGATGTAGCCGCCGGGAATCTGCTTCGCGAGCGCGAGCAGGGGCCCGTCCGCGACATGTTCCAGGTCGAGCACGAGCTGCTCCGACAGGATCTTCCGATGCGGGTCGACCGCCTCGTTCTTGTAGGAAAAGTGACCCATGCCTCCAGCATGCCCGTCGTCCGGGGCGGGGCAAGGTCATGGCGGGCCCGGGGGCCGCTTTTCTTGCTTCGGACTCGCCAGCGGGGAGGGAAGGGGGTTCGTTCGGGCCTGCCTCATGCGTCCAGCCGCCGCCATCGCCCTCCCCCTCTTTTCGGCCGTCGGCTATACTTTCGCCGCGATGGCCCTCAAGCGGGCCATGGACGGCGGCCACCCCTGGCGGGTCCTGTTCATCGTCAACCTGATCGGGGCCGTCCTCTTCCAGACCTGGCTCCTGCACGGCGGCGAGCCCTTCACGGCGACCAACGTCACCCACGCGATCCTGGCCGGGACGGCGTTCTTCATCGGCCAGGTGTTCACCTTCATCGCCATCAGCCGGGGGGACATCTCCATCGCGACCCCGGTGCTCGGGACCAAGGTGATCTTCGTCGCCCTGCTGGTCTTCGCGACCGGCGGCGAGCACCTCGGCTGGAAGCTCTGGGTCGCGACGTTCCTGACGACGCTGGCCTTGGTCTTGCTGGGCGGCGAGTGGCGGGCGAACCGCGAACGTCTCCTGGTGAGCGTCGGGTTCGCCTTCCTCGCCTCGGTGGCGTTCGCGGCCACCGACGTGATGCAGCAGCTCTGGGTGCCGGCCTTCGGCTTCGGCCATTTCGGCCCGGTGATGTTCCTGACGGTCGGGACGTTGTCGTTCGCCTTGATCCCTTTCTTCTCGGCGCCGTTGCGCGAGATGCCTCGCCCGATGGTCCTCTGGGCCTTCGGCGGCGGCACCCTGCTGACCATCCAGGCGATGGGCATCGCCTATTGCATCGCGGTGTACCACGAGGTCACGGTCACCAACGTCCTGTACAACACCCGCGGCCTCTGGAGCGTCGCGTTGGTCTGGGTCGTCGGGCATTGGTTCGCCAACGCCGAGAAGCAAGTCGGGCGCGCGATCATGACGCGTCGGCTCGTCGGCGCCTTGCTCCTGCTGGCCGCGGTCTACCTCAGCCTGTCCTGATCAGAGGTCGGCGTTGTCGATCAGCCGCGTCGCGCCGAGGTGGCAGGCGATCGCGAGGGCGCAGGCCCGGCCTGCGGTCGACGCCGTCGGCGCCATGGTCTCGAGGTCGACGACCTCGCAATACTGTGGCTTCAGCGCCGGCTGCGCGGCCAGCACGGCCTGCGCCGCGTCCCGCAGGCGCGCGGCGTCGGTGACGCCGGCGCGGGCGAGGGCCTTGGCCGCGGCGAGCGCGGCGGGGATGGCCGCCGCCTGCGTCCGCTGTTCGGGCGAGAGGTAACGGTTGCGCGAGCTCATCGCGAGGCCGTCGGGTTCGCGCACGGTCTCATGCGCGATGATGCGCACGGGGATGTGCAGGTCGCGGACCATGCGGCGGATCACCGCGAGCTGCTGCAGGTCCTTGCGGCCGAAGACCGCGAGGTCCGCCTGCGCGGCGTTGAAGAGCATGGCGACGACGGTGGCGACGCCGCGGAAGTGCCCCGGCCGGAATTGGCCGCAGAGCCCGGCCGAGACGCCTTCGACCTCGACCCAGGTCGAGGCGCCGGCGGGGTAGAAGTCCGCGGCGGCGGGCGCGAAGATGAGGCCGGCGCCCGCGGCCTCGCAGCCACGGCGGTCTTCCTCGAAGGTCCGCGGGTATTTCGAGAAATCCTCGTTAGGTCCGAACTGGGTCGGGTTGACGAAAATCGACACCACCACGAACGGGGCTTCTTCCTTCGCCCGACGGATCAGGCTGAGGTGTCCTTCGTGCAGGCAGCCCATCGTCGGCACGAAGCCGACGGCCTGGCCCGCCTGACGGGCCCGGGCGACCGCGGCGCGCAGTTCGGGGATGGTGTGGACGACCTCCATGCCGCCAACCTAGGCGGCTGCCGCGAAGGCGCAAGGCGCAGTTGTATGCGGGCTCCCTGCCTGTCGTTTTGTTCATAGGCGGAGGCCATTCCTTTCTTGGCACTATGGGGTCCGTCTCCAATGTCAGAGCCCTCCCTCCCCTCAGTCATGTCGCACTTCCCTAACGTTCCGGTCATCGAATTCGAAGGACCGAAGTCCAAGAACCCGTTCGCCTTCAAGCACTACAACCCGGACGAGAAGATCGGCGGGAAGAAGATGAAGGACCACCTGCGCTTCGCCGCGGCCTACTGGCACGTGATGCGCAACGGCCTCTCCGACCCGTTCGGCGCCGGCACGGCCCTCATGCCCTGGGACGACGGCTCCGACTCCCTCGACAACGCCCTCCGCCGCGTCCCGGTCTTCTTCGAGTTCCTCCAGAAGTGCCGGATCGACTTCTACTGCTTCCACGACCGCGACATCGCTCCCGAAGGCAAGACGCTCGCCGAGACGCATGCGAACCTCGCCCGCGTGACGAAGGAGCTGAAGGCCTACCAGAAGGGCACCGGCAAGAAGCTCCTCTGGGGCACCGCCTGCCTCTTCTCCCACCCGCGCTACGCGCAGGGCGCGGGCACCTCGCCCAACGCCGACGTGTTCGCCTACGGCGCCAGCCAGGTCCGCCACGCGCTCGAGGCCACCAAGGCCCTCGGCGGCGAAGGGTACGTCTTCTGGGGCGGCCGCGAAGGTTACGCCACGCTGCTGAACACGGACATGAAGCGCGAGCTCGACCACCTCGCCGCGCTCCTGCACCTCGCCGTCGACCACGCGAAGAAGATCGGCTTCAAGGGCCAGTTCCACATCGAGCCGAAGCCCCGCGAACCCTCGACCCACCAGTACGACTCCGACTCCGCCGCCTGCCTCAACTTCCTCCGCGAGTACGGCCTGCTCAAGCACTTCAAGCTGAACATCGAGACCAACCACGCCACCCTCGCCGGCCACACCATGGAGCATGAGCTCGAGGTGGCCATCGGCGCCGACGCCCTCGGCTCGATCGACGCCAACCGCGGCGACACGCTCCTCGGCTGGGACACCGACCAGTTCCCGACCGACCTCTACCTCACGACGAACATCATGCTGCGCGTCCTCAAGATGGGCGGCTTCACCAAGGGCGGCCTCAACTTCGACGCCAAGCGTCGCCGCGAGTCGCACGAGCCGGTCGACCTCTTCCACGCCCACATCGGCGGCATGGACGCCTTCGCCCGCGGCCTCAAGATCGCCCACGCCATCATCAAGGACGGCAAGATGGACCAGTTCGTCGCCAAGCGCTACTCCTCGTGGGACAGCGGCATCGGCAAGAAGGTCGAGTCCGGCAAGGTCACCCTCGCCCAGCTCGACGCCTACGCCCAGGGCATCAAGGCGCCGACGCTCGCGTCCGGCCGTCAGGAGATGCTCGAGAACCTGATCAACGAGTACATCCGCTGAGGCCATGGCGATCGTCCTGGGTCTGGACCTGTCCACGCAGAGCGCGACGGCGCTCGTGCTGGACACGGCGAAAGGCACGACGGTCGCCCGCGCCCGCGCGGCGTTCGGCGCCGACTTCCCCGACCGCGGACATCCGGAAGGATTCCTCCGCGGAGGGCAGGGCGGCGAAGTGCACGCCGATCCGCTCCTCTGGCTCGACGGCCTCGAGCTCGCGCTCGATCGCCTCGCCCGGCTGACCGACCTCTCGAAGGTCGACGCGGTCTCCGTCTCCGGCCAGCAGCACGGCAGCGTCTATCTCGCCGCCGGCTACGAGGCCGCGCTGGCCGATGGCAATCGCGCGACTTCGCTCTCCGCGAAGATCTCGCCGGTCCTCTCCCGTCGCTCTTCGCCGATCTGGATGGATTCGTCCACCGCGGCCGAATGCGCCGAGATCGCCGCCGCCCTCGGTGGCGACCAGGCCGTCTGCGACCTGACGGGTTCCGTCGCCACGATGCGCTTCACGGGCCCACAGATCCGTCGCTTCGCCAAGCTCGACCCGGCCGCCTGGGCCAAGACCAAGCGTGTCCACCTCGTCTCCTCCTTCTTCGCTTCGGTGCTCGCCGGCAAGGACGCCGCGATCGACACCGGTGATGGCGCGGGGATGAACCTGATGGACATCCGCAAGGGTGACTGGGCTCCGGCCGCGCTCGCCGCGACCGCACCCGATCTCGCCGCGAAGCTGCCGCCCGTCCGTCCCGGTTCGACCGTGGCCGGCGGCATCTCCGCCTACTTCGTCGCCCGTCACGGCTTCTCGCCGAAGTGCCAGGTCGTCATCGGCACGGGCGATAATCCTTCCAGCCTCGTCGGCATGGGCGCGTCGAAGCCCGGCAAGGTCGTCATCAGCCTCGGCACGAGCGACACGCTCTTCGCGGCCATCGAAGGCATCCGCACCGACGCCGCCGGTCTCGGCCACGCCTTCGGCAATCCGATGGGCGGCAGCATGAGCCTCGTCTGCGTCCGTAACGGCTCGCTCGCCCGCGAAGCCATCCGCCGCGAATGCGGCCATGCCGACTGGCCGGCCTTCTCCGCCGCCGTCGACGCCTCGCCCGCCGCCGTCTCGGCCGTGCTCCCGATGGAAGAGCCCGAGATCACGCCGCGTCGTGCGGCCGGCCGCATCGCGCTTGGCGCTCCCGCGTCCAAGGCCACGCTTCCCCGCGCCGCCGTCGAAGGCCAGGCGCTCAGCCTTCGTTTCCATAGCCGCTGGGTCGGCACCCCGACCACGCAGCTGCTGCTGACGGGCGGGGCCTCCGAGAACCCTTCCGTCGCGAAGATCTTCGCCGACGTCTTCGGCGCCCCGGTGCTGCGTCTGGCCGTCTCCGACTCCGCCGCCTTGGGCGCCGCGCTCCGCGCCGCCGAGGGGGCCTGCGGGGCCAAGATGGCCGATCTGGAGCCGGTTTTCTGCGCCCCGGCCCCGGGTGTCGTCCAGCCGAACCCGGCCCTCCGGGCGGCCTACGACAAGCTCGAGGCCGAACTGGGCCAATCGCTGTCGCGGAAGGCATAAATCGGGGTCTGTGAGCATTGCCCACTTGAACAAAGCGGGGTGATTGGCTGACATAGGGGACTCACCCCTACCCACCATGTCACAGCGCCCTGTTACCCTCTTCACCGGCCAGTGGGCCGACCTCAAGATCGCCGACCTGCTCCCCAAGGTCAAAGCCATGGGCTACGAAGGCGTCGAGCTCGCCTGCTGGGGCGACCACTTCGACGTCGTCCGCGCCGTCAACGAGAAGGGCTACGTCGAGTCCGTCTGGGAACTCCTGAAGAAGCACGACCTCGGCTGCTGGGCGATCTCCTCGCACCTCGTCGGCCAGGCCACCTGCGACAACATCGACGAACGCCACCAATGCATCCTGCCGGCCCACGTCTGGGGCGACGGCAATCCGGAAGGCGTCCGCCAGCGCGCGTGCGCCGAGATGGCCCTGACCGCCCAGGCCGCCCGCAAGTTCTTCGACGCCGGCAAGGCGTACATGGCCAACAAGCCGAAGGGTTCCGGCAAGACCGTCGTCAACGGCTTCACCGGCTCCTCCATCTGGCACGCGATCTACGCCTTCCCGCCCACCAACCAGGCCTACCTGCAGAAGGGTTACGACGACTTCGCCAAGCGCTGGAAGCCCATCCTCGAGGCCTTCGAGAAGCACGACGTCTACTTCGGCCTCGAAGTGCATCCGACCGAGATCGCCTTCGACATCGCCTCCGCCCAGCGCGCGCTCGACGCCGTCGGCAACCACAAGCGCTTCGGCTTCAACTACGACCCGAGCCACCTCGGCTACCAGGGCGTCGACTACGTGAAGTTCATCCGCACCTTCGGCAAGCAGATCCACCACGCCCACATGAAGGACGTCTGGTGGGGTCACGGCGACGGCACCGTCGGCGTGTTCGGCGGCCATACCGATTTCTGCGACGCCCGTCGCGCCTGGGACTTCCGCTCCGTCGGCCGCGGCGACATCAGGTTCGAGGACGTCATCGTCGCCCTCAACGACGTCGGCTACGCCGGCCCGCTCTCCGTCGAGTGGGAAGACGGCCGCATGGACCGCTTCTTCGGCGCCGCCGAATCCGCCGCGTACGTCAAGAAGCTCTCCTTCCCGACCAACAAGGTCGCGTTCGACGCCGCCTTCGACAAGTCCGCCCAGGGCAAGTAATCACCCCTCGCACGAACACACTCATGGCAACCAAAGTAGGCGTCATCGGAGCAGGGGGCATGCTCCAGTACCACGCGGCCGGCTTCAAGCAGGCCTACGCGGAAATCGTCGCCGTCGCGGATCCCGCGCCGGGCGCCGCGAAGAAGGCCGCCGAGAAGTGGGGCATCCCCCATCACTACGAGTCGGTCGAGACCATGCTCGCGGAGCGCAAGGAGATCCAGGCCGTCAGCGTCATCGTCCCCAACAAGTTCCACGCGCCCCTCGCCATCCAGTGCCTCAACGCCGGTAAGCACGTGTTCTGCGAGAAGCCGCCGGCGCTCAGCGCTCCGGAGGTCCTCGAGATCGTCGCCGCTTCCAAGAAGGCGGGTAAGCACGTGATGTTCAACTTCAACAACCGCGCCCGCCCGGAGTCGCAGGCGATGATGAAGTACGTCGAGCAGGGGCAGGTCGGCAAGGTCAACTCCGCCCAGGCGAAGTGGATCCGCCGCACCGGCATCCCGGGCTTCGGCGGCTGGTTCACCACCAAGGAACTCTCCGGCGGCGGCCCGCTCATCGACCTGCTGCACATGGTCGACCTCGCGATGTATTTCATGGGTTACCCCGAGCCGGCGCACGTCCTCGGCCAGACCTTCCATGACTTCATCCAGGACAAGTCCTTCAAGGGCCCCTGGGGCATCCCGGACAAGGTCGGCGGCGTCACCGACGTCGAGAACGCCGCGCACGGCTTCGTGACCTTCAAGACCGGCCAGGTGCTGACCCTGCAGGTCTCCTGGGCCGAGATGATCAAGCGCGAGGAAGTCTCCGTCGTCTTCCAGGGCACCAAGGCCGGCGGCAAGGTCGAGCGCCTCTTCGGCATCGACGGCCTCGACAACACCGCGATCGACACCTGCGAGCTCTACGTCCAGGAAAACGGCAACAGCGTGAACCGCTCCATCGTCACGCCCGCGTGCGAGGACATGGGCCGCATCGCCTCCGCCGCGAACTTCATCGAGGCCATCGAAGGCCGCGCGAAGCCCCTGAACACCCCTGAGCAGGCCTACCGCCTGATGCAGGTCATCGACGCCATCTACGCTTCGGCGAAGACCGGCAAGCCCGTCTCCCTCTGATCCCCACACCAATGGCATCCCTGAATCGCAAACTCCGCATGGGCATGGTCGGCGGCGGCCGCGGCGCCTTCATCGGCGGCGTCCACCGCATGGCCGCGGCCCTCGACGGCAAGATCGAGCTCGTCGCCGGCGCGTTCTCCTCGGACCCCGAGAAGTCCCGCCTCTCCGGCCAGGATCTCTGCCTTGATCCTTCCCGCGTGTACGCCTCGTACGCCGAGATGGCCAAGGCCGAGGCCAGGCGCCCGCTGGGCGACCGCATCGACTTCGTGTCGATCGTCGCGCGCAACGACCTGCATTATCCCGTGGCCAAGGCCTTCCTCGAGGCCGGCATCCACGTGATCTGCGAGAAGCCCCTCGCGTTCTCCCTCGCCGAGGGCAAGAAGCTCCGCGCCATCGTCAAGAAGAGCGGCCTGATCTTCGCCCTGCTGCACAACTACACCGGCTACCCGATGGTCAAGGAAGCCCGCGACTTCGTCGCCGCCGGCAAGCTCGGCAAGATCAACAAGGTCCTCGTCGAATACCCGCAGGGTTACGCCATCGGCGCCTTGCAGTCCGGCAAGATCCAGAAGATCGCCAACTGGCGCATGGACCCGAACTGCTCCGGCGTCTCGAACTGCGTGGGCGACATCGGCACGCACGCCGAGAACCTCGTGCAGTACGTCACCGGCCTCGAGATCCAGGAGATCGCCGCCGACCTCAGCACCTACATCCCCGGTCGTCTGCTCGACGACGACGCCAACATGCTCGTCCGCTACAAGGGCGGCGCGAAGGGCGTCCTGCACGCCTCGCAGATCTCCACCGGCGACGAGAACAACCTCAACATCCGCGTCTACGGCACCCTGGCTTCCCTCGAGTGGCATCAGGAGCATCCGAACGAGCTGATCGTGAAGTACCTCGACCAGCCCCGCCAGGTGCATCGTCGCGGCAACTCCTACAACGGCGACGCCTGCAAGAAGTACACCCGCACGCCGTTCGGCCATCCGGAAGCCTTCATCGAGGCGTTCGCGAACATCTATCGCGCCGCCGCCGAAGCCATCACCGATCGCCTCGAAGGCCGCAAGGCGCCGAAGGGCGGCTATGACTTCCCGTCGATCGACGACGGTGTCACCGGCATGGCCTTCATCGAGGCCGCGGTGAAGTCGTCCAAGGGCAACGCCCGCTGGACCAAGCTCGCCGTCTAAGGCGCCGCCAGCCGTTCACGAAGGCCCCGGGTTCCGGGGCCTTCTTATTGGTTCAGCCACCAGATGCTGGCGTTGAGCACGGTGGCGAAGCCGACCCAGAGCAGATGGGGGACCTGGAGCAGGGCGGAGACCGGGTGTTCCGGCCGGAGCTGGCGGATCCACACGACCAGCAGCGCAAGGTAGGCGACGCTGTCGATGAGCGCGAGGTCCGGACGGTGCAGCCCGAAGAAGAGCAGGGACCAGAGCGCGTTCACCGGGAGGATGATGAAGAACGTCCGGCGGGCCGGGCGGTCGGCCCAGCTTTCTGCCGCCGCCGAGGCCATGAGCACGTAGAGCGTCGACCAGACCGGACCGAAGAGCCAGTTGGGCGGATTGAAGGAGGGCTTCACGAGGCCGGCGTACCAGCCTTTGATCTCCGGCATCGTGGCGGCCGAGCCCAAGCCTCCGACCGCGAGGCAAAGGGCGATCAGCCCTATCAGCCGCCAAGGCATGCGTAGGCTGCTGCGTTCACGCCGCTCGCGGGCCAGTTCTTCGAGGCTGGGTTCCATGGCCTCATTTTCGCCGGCGGACGCCGCATGGCAAGGCCCGGGGCGGAGTCCGCTTGCCATCCGCCGTTTTGCCCCTCTTTTTAGGGCCTTATCACCATGTCCGACTCCTACATCCAGCAGCTTTTCGCCGAACGCATCGGCGGCGTCAATTACGGCAAGTCCACCGCCATCTATAAGTTCGAGAAGATCAAGCGCGCCAAGGCCGCCGCCAAGAAGGCCAAGCCGGACGTCGCCCTGATCGACCTCGGCGTCGGCGAGCCCGACGAGATGGCGTTCCCGATGGTGGTGAAGGCGCTCCAGACCGAAGCCGCCAAGCCCGAGAACCGCGGCTACGCCGACAACGGCGGCGCGGACTTCAAGCAGGCCGCCGCCCGCTACATGCAGAACCTCTTCGGCGTGACCGTCGACCCGGACACCGAAGTCCTCCACTCGATCGGCTCCAAGGCCGCGCTCTCGATCCTTCCTGGCTGCCTCATCAATCCGGGCGATTACGTCCTGATGACCGTCCCGGGTTATCCGGTCTTCGGCACGCACGCCAAGTACTACGGCGGCCTCGTCCACAACCTGAAGCTCACCGCCGAGAACAACTTCCTCCCGGACCTGAAGTCCATCCCCGCCGACATCCTGGCCAAGGCCAAGGTGCTCGTCCTCAACTACCCGAACAACCCGACCGGCGCCGTCGCCACCCGCAAGTTCTTCGAGGAAGTCGTCGCCTTCGCCAAGCAGCATAACCTCGTCGTCATCCAGGACGCCGCCTACGGCTCGCTCCACTTCGGCGCCGAGCAGGTCTCGATCCTGCAGGTCCCGGGCGCGAAGGACGTGGCCCTCGAGCTGCACTCGCTCTCCAAGAGCCACAACATGACCGGCTGGCGCATCGGCTTCGTCGCCGGCAACGCGCTGCTCGTCCGTGCCTACGGCGACGTGAAGGACAACTCCGACTCCGGCCAGTTCCTCGGCATCCAGAAGGCCGGCGCCGCCGGGCTCGACGAGGTCTCCATCCCGAAGGCCATCGCCGCCAAGTATTCCCGCCGCATGGACAAGCTCGTCGGCGTGCTCGCCAAGCTCGGTTTCCAGGTGCGCAAGCCCGGCGCCGGCTTCTTCCTCTACATGCCCGCCCCGAAGTCCGCCACCGGCCCGTCCGGCACGGTGAGCTTCGAATCCGGCGAAGCCTTCTCCCAGTGGATGATCACCGAGCACCTCATCTCCACCGTGCCGTGGGATGATTGCGGCTCGTTCGTCCGCTTCTCCGTCACCTTCGTTTCCGACAAGGGCGAGGCCGGCGAAGGCGAAGTCATCGCCGAGGTCGAACGTCGCCTGTCGGCTTGGAAATTCAGCTTCTGAAGGCCTTTTTAAGCCTCCCTTCCTTGTCGGATTGACAGGGCAGGGGGGCTTTGTCCTTCTGAACGTCCAGTTGATTGGCCTGATAGCTCAGTTGGTAGAGCAGACGCCTGAAGAGCGTCGTGTCGTTGGTTCGATTCCGACTCAGGCCACCATTTAACGCCAGCCCATCCGGTTCGACCCGGGTGGGCTGGTCCTTTCATGGCCTCAGCGGCCGAAGATCAGGCGCCAGACCGAGAAATCCTTGCCGCGGTCGACCGGTTCCGCCGGCGGGGTCTCCCAGCCGCTGGCCAGCAAGGTGAGCCGGCGGGTCTCCTCGCGGTTGCGGTCCTTCTTCGTCGTCTTCTCGACCCACTCCGCGCGCACGACGCCGAAGGGCGTCGCGTCGGAGCGCCAGACGGCGCCCTTGAACTCGATGGTCTGCTTCGGGACGATGGGCGGGTCGGTCACCGTGCTCGCGAGCATCTTCAGGCGTTCGCAGGCGAAGGGCTTGCCGGCGGCTTCGATGGTCTCTCTCGCCGGGGTATCCGCGCTGAGTTCGCTGGCGTAGGTGAGGTTGGCCCACTTCGAGACCCAGGCGATGTCTTCGCGGGTCATGTGGTAGGCGCCTTTGACGGGATTCGAGAAGACGATCTCCTGGGCGTTCTCGATGAGTCGGCTGGCGCGGGCGCGATCCAGGTCGGCGCTCAGGAGGAGGCGCAGCGGCGCCTGTTCACGGGAGCCCAGCCAGCCGACCGGCTCGACCGTGAACCACACATGCGGCTTGCCTTCGACGTCCATGCCTGGGCGGATCGAGAGGCTGAGCTCCGTCTTCGAGACGACTCTGCCTTCGCGGATCGTCTCGTACTGGTAGCGCGCCCAGGTCCCGGGCTTCGGTAGTTTCTCCGCGAAAATCTGCCATTGGGCCGGCGCGGAGATGGCGCCTGCCAGGAGCAGGAAGAGGGCGGCGAGGCGGCGCATGGGCCGATTAATGGGCATTTAGGGGCCTTTTGGCGAGCATCGACCAGTCCGGTTCTCCTTTGCCTTTGACTCGCCCTATCCCCGCCCTTGGAGTCAGGGCCTTCGTCATGGAATCCCTGGCCCAGTCTTCGACCTCCCGCCGCTCCGCGGCCGGTCGTGCCATCATTCCGGCGATCATTACCATCATCGGGCTCTAAGCCCGCTGAACGGAACGCCCGACGGGCGACTCCCCGTTCCGCGGCGCCCGGAACGGCCCCCTCCCTTTACACCACTTTCCCACCCACACGACCATGGCACGCTCCATCGAAATCTATGACACCACCCTCCGCGACGGCTCGCAGGGGCAGGGCATTCATTTCTCCGTCGATGACAAGCTGCGCATCGCCGCCGAGCTCGAGCGCTTCGGCATGACCTACATCGAGGGCGGCTGGCCGGGCTCCAATCCCCGCGACGTCGAGTTCTTCGCCCGCGCCAAGAAGATCAAGTTCAAGCATGCCAAGCTGGCGGCCTTCGGCTCGACCCGCCGCAAGGGCGTGCGCGCCTCCGAGGACGCCCAGGTCCGCGGCCTTCTCGAGGTCGACACCCCGGTCGTGACGATCTACGGCAAGACCTCCGCCCTCCATGTCCGCGAGGTGCTCCGTTGCTCGCCCGAGGAGAACCTCGAGATGATCCGCGACACGGTCGCTTTCCTGAAGTCTCATCGCCGCGAGGTCGTCTACGATTGCGAACACGCGATCGACGGCTGGAAGGAAGACCCGGCCTACGCCATCGCTTCCATGCTCGCCGCCGTCGAAGGCGGTGCCGACCGCGTGGTGCTGTGCGATACCAACGGCGGCTCCCTCCCGGCCGAAGTCGCCGCGGCCACCCGCGCCGCTCTCGCCGCGTTGAAGAAGACCCCTGTCGGCATCCATACGCATGACGACGCCGGCCTCGGTCTCGCCAACGCCCTCGCTTCGCTCGAAGCGGGCGCCTCGCATGTCCAGGGCACCGTCAACGGCATCGGTGAGCGCACCGGCAATTGCGACCTCACCGCGGTCATCCCTTGCGCCCAGCTGAAGTTCGGCTGGAAGTGCGTCTCCTCGACCTCGCTCAAGGGCCTTGCCGGCCTGTCCCGCTTCGTCGACGGCGTCGCCAACCTCGCGCCCGATCCGCGGCGTCCGTGGGTCGGCACCGCGGCCTTCGCCCACAAGGGCGGCACGCACGTGGACGCCGTCCGCAAGTTCTCCGCGGCCTACGAGCACGTCGACCCGACCGTCGTCGGCAACGAACGCACCGTCCTCGTGAGCGACCAGTCGGGCCGCAGCAACATCGTCCTCAAGGCGAAGTCCCTCGGCATCGACCTGGATCGCGATTCTCCGGCCACCGCCACCGCCCTCGACGAGCTGAAGAAGCTCGAGCACGGCGGCTGGAGCTTCGAGGACGCCGAAGCCTCGCTCGCGCTCCTGCTCCGTCGTCACATCGGCAAGAGCAAGGCCGCGCCGTTCGAGGTCGCCTCCTATCACGTCACCGCCCGTGGCGCCAAGGGTTCGGCCTACTGCGAAGCCGTGGTCCGCGTCAGCATCGCCGGCCAGGACACCCTCACGGTCGCCGAGGGCGACGGTCCGGTCCACGCCCTTGACCAGGCCCTGCGCTCCGCGCTCGTGAAGTCCTTCCCGAAGCTGGCGAAAGTCACCCTCGTGGATTACAAGGTGCGCATCCTCGGCGGCGCCGACGGCACCGCGGCCAAGACCCGCGTGGTCATCCGCTCTTCCGACGGCAAGACCTCCTGGGGTACGGTCGGCGTCAGCGAAAACCTCGTCGAAGCCTCCCTGCAGGCCATCGTCGACGGCTACGCCCACGCGCTGTCCTGAGCCGTCGGTTGACGCGTTGACTGCCTGCGAAGGCGGGGTAGGTATTCCTTACCCCGCCCTTCATGCGTCCGCTCCTCCTGCTCCTCGCCGCGGCGTCCGTCTTCGCCGCCGACACCTCCAAGCTTCGCATCTACGAACTGGCCAAGCCCGGCGAATCCGTCGAGATCGCGAAGGTCCCCGCTCTCGCCGCCGAAGCCTACGCGCGCCCGCACACGACGGAGCTGCCCGCCCCCGTCTATCGCCTGAGCGACCTCCCGTTCCTGGGCGAAGGCCGCAAGGAGAAGCTCGACCTGTACTTCCCGGCGGGCCCGTGGCGCGCGGACCGTCCGGCCGTGGTCTTCATCCACGGCGGCGGCTTCACCGGCGGCGACAAGGCCGAGTACCGGTCGAGCAGCGTCAGCGCCGACCTGTGTCGCGCCGGCTACGTCGTCGTCAGCTGCAACTACGTGCTCGGTCCCAAGTCGAAGCCCGGCGTCTGGCCGCAGAACATCGCGGATTGCCGTAACGCCGTCCGTTGGGTGCGCGCCCACGCCAAGGAACTCGGCGTGAACCCCGATAAGATCGGCGTCGCCGGGGGTTCGGCCGGCGGTTACCTCGCCCTCATGGTCGGGTTGTCCGACGACAAGACCGGACCCGGCGGCGACCCGGCCGCGAAGCATTCCGCCAAGGTCGGGGCGGTGATCGACATGTACGGCGTGGTCAATTTCTCGAAGCACGGCAAGGGGGAGGTCGTCGGCGCGACCGCCGCCGAGCAGCAGGCCTATCTGCCGGAGTTCCAGTGCGACGCGCAGGATCCCGCGGTGCTCATCCTGCATGGCACCGCCGACACCACCGTGGACATCGCGCAATCGGACGACTTGGCCAAGGCCCTGCGCAAGGCGAAGGCTTCGTACGAATACATCGTCGTCGAAGGCGCGCCGCACACCTTCGACCTCCATCCCAAGGGGAAGAGCTGGAAGCGCACGGGCGTGTTCGCCGGAGCCGAGCTGAGCGGAGCGTCCGCCCAGGCCGACCTCACCGAGGCGACCTTGGCGTTCCTCGCGCGGACGATCGGCAAGTAAGGCTTACTCCTTCAGGCGGGCCATCACCGTCGAGCCCTGGAGCTGCACGTCGAAGCGGCCGGTGTCCTCGAGCATGCGGTAGAACTTCGCGTAGCGCGGGGCGTTGGCCTCGAGGCCGGGGTGCTCCTGCAGCAGGAATTTCTTGATCACCTCGACCTTGAGCCATTCGCCGGCGGGCGCGAGGCCCGTGGCGACGTCGACGAGGGCGTCGATGATGTCCTGGCGCTGTTGGAGCTGGGCGCGTCGCTGGTCGGCCTCGGCCTTGCCTTGGGCCTGCTGGGCGGACGAGAGGTTCGGGCGGTCGCGGTAATCCTGGCCGGAGTTATCCGGCGTCGGGCGGGCTTCGCGCGGCGCGCGGGGTTCGCGGGCCGGACGCGGTTCGCGCGGGGCGCGTTCCGGCCGCGGTTCGCGGCGAGGGCCGGCCTCGCGTTGCGGGCGAGGGGCGTCGGCGAAGCGGAGCTCGGGCAGCATCTTCTCGAACTGGTCGAGCAGGGCGCCGACCTCCTTGTTCGTCTTCGGCGTGAGCGCGCGCAGCGCCTGGGCGAGAAGCCCGAGGGCGAGGCGCGGGTCGGATTTCGCGGCCTGCTCCTTGTCCATGCGTTCCCGCAGCTCGGAGAGGTTCAGGTAGTGGTGCGCCGTGGAGCGGAGGGCCTTGTGCGTGCGTTCGCCCATCACGATGATGCGGACGCCGAGCCGCTTCGCGTCCTCGACGACCGGCGTGAAGTCGCTGTCGTTCGTGACGAAGATCAGGGTCGTGGGCGGGTTGGCCCCGGCCATCAGCTTCACGGCGTCGATGGTCAGGCGCATGTCGGCGGCGTTCTTCCCGGGCGTGTAGCTGCGCTGGTCGACGAGCTCGAGCTCGGGCCAGTCCTGGGCGGCGGCGCGCCAGCCGCTGAGGCGGCCTTGGAAGTCGCCGTAGGCGCGGGCGGCGGAGATCTCCGTCTCGCCGATGAAGCGGCGCAGGGTGGGCAGGTGCTGGTGCGAGACGTTGTCCGCGTCGATGAGCACGCCGATGCGCTGGTTCGGCTGCGCCTTGGCGGCTTCGGGCGTCGAAGTGGAGGCGGCGTCGGCCTGTCGTTTCGCCGGCTTGGCGGCGCGGCGGGCGGCGGGCTTGCCGGCGGCGCGGCCCCGCGGGGCGGCTTTCTTGGTCTTGGGTCGGGGCACGGGAAGGAAAAGAGCCCCTATCCGTGGGACGAAAGCCTCAGGGCCACAATGCGAAACGCCGCCGGCGGCCCCGGCACGCGAATATTTAAAATATTTTATGGTTGGAACTTCCCGGCATGACCGCTGTTAAAAAGATGTGAATCTTCGCCTCCCTCGCGCCCTCGGCCTCCTGGCCGCCGTATGCTGGGGAGCCGTCGGGTCGGCGGTGCCGGAGCCCATGTGGGTGACGAAGCCCGGTCCGTGGGGGGAGTTGGAAGTCCGGGCGGTCTACCTGGAGCCGCCGGAAAGCCTGCTCGCGGTGGTGGCCAAGCCCAGCACGGTCACCCGCTGGACGTTCGAGCAGACGACGCCGGCCGCCGTGCGCGAGACCTTGGCCAGGGCCAAGGTCCCGCCGGCGGTGATCGAACGTCTTTTCAGCCCCGTCCGTCTCGTGACCACCGGCAACAGCGTGGTCCTGCTGCCCGAGACGGAGGATCTCGTCGCCCTTACGCCGGAGTGCCGTGGCGGCCTTTACCTGGAGCTGGCGAAACATGCCGCCAACGAGTATCAGCGCGACCCCGTGTTCATCCTGGGAGGCGATGTCGAAGATTGGCTGCAGGGCGCCCCCCTCGCGCCGGCCCAGCAGGCGCTTTTCCGCCGCCTGCTTTGGAAGCGGGGCGACGCCACGGTCTTCAGCGATGTCCAGGCTCTCCTGGGACTGGCCAAGACGCCCGAAGAGGTGAACGCGGTCTTCCGCTCCATCACCCGGGTGCGCAGCCTGATCGTCGAGCTCCGTCTGCCGCTGGTCGCGGACCGTAAGGCATTCATCGACTACTGGACTCATGGTCAGGAAGACGCATCTCGGTTGGCGTTCATCAACGCCGTGACCCAGCGGCGTGCCCGACAGACCATCGACATCACCCATTTCCTTCCGCCGATGATCCGTCAGCGCGCCTATACCTTCCCCGAGATGGAGCTCGGGCTGAAAGGGCGTTTCCCGGATTGTCACTGGACGTCGCTCAATTTCTTCAACTCCATGCCGAAGGACACCTACCTCGACACCAAGCAGGCCGCGGAGCATCTGCTGAAGGATTACGAGGTCGTCGACGCGCCTTACCGTTTCGGCGACGTCCTTTGTTTCCTCGACGAAGGCGAAGGCCTGCACACCTGCGTGCACATCGCCGACGACATCGTGCTCACGAAGAACGGCGACAGCATCCTGGCGCCCTGGGCCCTGATGCAGCTGAAGGACGTGGAATCGATCTACCGCCGGTCGGCCGGCACGCGCATCCAAGGGTATCGCCTGAAGAAGTAGCCGTCGGCCGCGTCGCTGTCCCCGGCGGGAATCGAACCCACATCCTCGGTTTAGGAAACCAATGTTCTATCCGTTGAACTACGGGAACGCGACGGTTAGTTAGCCCGGGCGGGGCGGGGCGGGCAAGCCCGCATCGGCGGGGCGGGCTTGACTCCCCGGCGTTTGGGCTAACTTCAAGGCCATGTCCGCCCTCCTGTCCGTCGTCACCGAGGCTCCTTTGGTGATCCCTAACTGGGCTTGGGGTGCTTTCCTCGGCTTCGTCGGGCTCATGCTCGCCCTGGACCTGGGCGTCTTCAAGAAGCAGTCGGATCAGGCCCCGACGTTCAAGGAGGCGGTCGCCTGGTGCGTGGTCTGGGTCTCGTTGGCGGTCGGCTTCGCCTTCCTGCTCTCGGCCTGGCGCGGACCCGAGGACGCCGAGCTCTTCGCCGCCGGCTACGTCCTCGAGCTGGCTCTCTCCGTCGACAACCTGTTCATCTTCATCCTCGTCTTCGCCCACTTCGGCATCCCCGCCCACCTGCAGCATCGCGTCCTGTTCTGGGGCATCCTCGGGGCCGTGGCCATGCGGGCGATCTTCATCGTCGCCGGCATCGCCGCCGTCGACCGATTCGCCATCCTGCTGCCGCTCTTCGGCGGCTTCCTCCTCTTCACCGGGGTGAAGATGGCCGTCTCGCGCGACGAGACCGAAGGGAAGGGCGTCGACGAGAATTTCGTCGTCCGCATGACCAAGCGTTTCCTGCCGGTGACGAACCGCCTGCACGGCGAGGCGTTCATCGCCCGCGAGGACGGCCGCCGGGTCTTCACGCCGCTCTTCATCGTCCTGCTCGTGATCGAGAGCACCGACCTGCTCTTCGCGATCGACTCCATCCCCGCCGTGCTGGGCATCCTGCCGGTCCAGATGCCGATCGAGGAGAAGCGCTTCATCGCGTTCACCTCGAATATTTTCGCGATCATGGGCCTGCGCTCGATGTATTTCGCGATCTCGGGCTTCATGCACCTCTTCCGTTTCCTCAAGCCCGCCCTGTCGTTCATCCTGGTCTTCATCGGCATCAAGATGATCCTGCCGTGGGCGGCCGGCCTCGGCCTGCCCGCCGGCGAGTTCGCCGGCTGGGCGCAGCCTCTGGTCCACGAGGGCCGCGTGCATATTCCGACGTCGGTCTCCCTTTCCGTCATCGGTTTCGTCCTGGCGCTCGCCATCGGCTTGTCGGTCGCCTTCCCGAAGAAGAAATAGGAAAGATTTGGTATTTCCACCCGCGCGGCTCGCCGCCACGCTAGGGGCGTGTTCCGAGGCCGCTACCAGCTATACCTGCCCTACCTGAAAGGAAGCCGCGCGCTGCTGGCCTTTTCCCTGCTGGCGGCGGTGGTCTTCTCGGCCGCCAACGCGTTCGGCCTGCCTTTCCTCGTCGGCAAGGTCCTGCCGGCGGTCTTCGGCGACGAAGCCGCGCGCGCCGCGCCGCTCCTCACCTGGCCGCAGTGGCTCGGCGGGCAGCCGGCGTTCTATCTGCCCAAGGGCCACGAGATGGCCTTCGCCGTCGCCTTCCTGCCGTTCGTGATGCTGGTCCGCGGCCTGGGGGAGTTCTTCTCGACCTACCTCCTCAACCTGGCCGGCCTGCGCGTGATCGAGGCCGTCCGTCGCGATGTCTTCGCGAAGCTCCAGCAGCTGCACCTCGGCTTCTTCGGCCGGCTCTCCGTCGGCGACCTGCTGGCGCGCCTCATCGCGGACGCCAACTCGGTGCGCCTGGTGCTCGTCGACGTCTCGAACGACCTCATCGTCCAGCCGCTCTCGATGCTCTTCGCGCTGGGCTACGTGGTGATGGTCTGCTTCTCCCATGACAGCGGCTACTGGTTCCTGGCCTGCCTGCTCGTGGTGCCCGTCGCCGTCCTGCTCGTGCGCGGCGTCGCGATGCGCATCCAGGCCCGCATGCGGCAGGGCATGGAATCCGCGTCCGACCTCAACAGCATCGCGGTCGAGAACCTGCAGTCGGCCCGCGAGGTCCGCGCCTACGGGCTGCAGGCCCGCGAGTCCCGTCGCTTCGACCAGGCCAGCCAGGAGGGGCTCCGTATCCAAGGCAAGCTGGTCCGCTACGAGAAGGCCCTCTCGCCGCTCGTCGAGCTCACCGCCGCCGCCGGCATCGCCGCCGCCATCGCCGTGGGGGCGATGAACGGTTTCTCGATGAGCGAGCTGATCTCGCTGATCGTCGCCTTCTATTTCGCCTACGGCCCGATCAAGCGGTTGGGCAACGTGAGCAGCCGCCTGAGCATGGCCGCGCCGGGGCTTGTCCGCCTCGAGGAGATCATCCTCGCGCCGATCGAGGTCGCCGACGTCGCCGACGCCCGTCCGCTCGCCCGCGTGCGGGGCGACCTCGAGATGAGCGGCGTCTCCTTCCGCTACGGCGCCGATCCGGTCCTCGCGGACGTCACGCTGAGGATCCCGGCCGGCCAGTCCGTCGCGCTCGTCGGCCCGAGCGGCGCCGGCAAGAGCACCTTCGTCAACCTCGTCCCGCGCTTCTTCGATCCGCAGCAAGGCGCGATCCGCATCGACGGCCATGACCTGCGCGCCGTCCGCCAGGCCGACCTGCGCGCGAACATCGCCCTCGTCTCGCAGGAGCCGGTGCTGTTCAACGAATCGATCCTCGAGAACATCCGCCTCGGCCGGCCGGCGGCGACCGACGCCGAGGTCCGCGAGGCCGCCCGGCTGGCGGGGGCCCTCGACTTCATCGAGGCCCAGCCCGAGGGCTTCCTGACCAAGGTCGGCGAGCGCGGCGGCCGGCTGTCCGGCGGGCAGCGGCAGCGCGTCTCCATCGCCCGCGCCTTCCTCAAGGACGCCCCGATCCTCATCCTGGACGAGGCCACCTCCGCGCTCGACACCGATACCGAGCGGGGCATCCAGCAGTCCCTCGCGCTGCTGATGAAAGGACGGACGACGCTCATCGTGGCGCATCGCTTCAGCACCATCCGCGACGTGGACCGCGTCCTCGTCTTCGACGGCGGGCGGGTCGTCGCCGATGGTTCGCGGGAGCAGGTCTACGCTTCCTCCGAGCTGTTCCGCCGGCTTTGGGACAACCAATCCAAGAATCTCGCCTGAGATGCGCCTGCTGGTCGTCAAGTTCACCGGACTGCGCGGCGCGTTGGCCGCGACGGCCGGCTTGCGCACCATCCGCGAACGGCATCCGGGGGCGCAGGTGACCTTCGTGACGACGCCGGGTTCCGAGGTCGCCTTGGAGGGCTGCCCCGCCGTCGTGGAGACCATCGGCTTCGGCGAGGACGGGTCCGCGCTCGCCCTGGTCTCCAGGCTCCGCCGTCAGCGCTTCGACTACGCCCTCGCCCTGGGAGGCCACCCGTTGGCGACCAGGCTCGTGGCCCTGAGCGGAGCGGCCGTCCGCGCCTGCGGCGGCCATGCGCCGTTCTATCTCCGCCCCCTGATGCATCGCCAGGTCTTCGGCGCCGCCGTCGACCCGCATGAGGCCGCCCGCGACCATGAGGTCATGTCGCGCGTCCTCGGTTTCCATGCCGAGACCCCGGCGATGTGGTTCGCCCCGTCGCGCATGCAGGAGCACGGCATGATGCTCGAGGAGGGCCGCTTCGCGGTGATCCATCCCGGCGCCACCCGTCCGGAGCGCATCCTCGAGATCGACAAATGGGCCTCCGTCGCCCGTGAGCTGATCGCGTCCCGGGCCGTCGAGCGTATCGTGGTCTCGGCCGGACCCGGGGGCGCCGAGCGGATCATGGCCGAGGCGCTCTGCGGGCTCATCGGTCCCGTGGCGATGTCGACCGGCGGACGGCTGCGTTTTTCCCAGCTGGCCCGCCTCATCAAGGAAGCCCGTCTTTTCCTCGGGGCGGACTCCTCCGTGCTGCAGTTGGCCGCGGCGGTGGGCACGCCGGTGGTGGGCGTCTTCGGGCCGTCCGATTACGCCCGCGCCCGGCCGTGGGGCGTGGTGCATCGGGTGGTCCGCGTCGACACCACGATGTTCGAGGGCGAGCTGCGCGCCGACTATCTGGCGCGCATGGACCGCGCCCTCGGCCGCATCACCGCCCAGCAGGTCACGCAGGCGGCGGAGGAGCTCATCCGCATCACGACGCCCTGAGGGCGTCGCTTGACCTGTCGGCGACTTCTGCGACCTTAGGCCCGTGTCCAGCAACGCCGCCCATTACGACGCCGTCATCATCGGGGCCGGCATGTCCGGCCTGGCCGCCGCGGTGCGGCTGGGGATGTTCGGCCGCAAGGTCCTGGTGCTGGAACGCCACAACGCCCCGGGCGGCCTCAATTCCTTCTACGCCCGCGGCAAGCGCAAGTATGACGTCGGCCTGCACGCCCTCACGAACTGGGTGCCGGAAGGCGCGAAGGGCGCGCCGCTGGTCAAGCTGATGCGCCAGCTCCGCATCCGCCGCGAGGAGCTCGACCTCTGCCCGCAGCTGGGCTCCCGCGTCACGATGGCCGGGAAGAACCTCCGCCTGAACAACGACTACGAGGCCTTGCTGGCCGACGTCGCCCGCGAATTCCCGAGATCCGTCGACCGCTTCGTCGCGCTGGACGCCTGGATCGCCGGCCTCGACGAGGCCGCCCTGGAGGCCCATGGCGGCTCGGCCCGGGCGTTGCTGGACGAGCGGCTCGGCGATCCGTTGCTGCGCGACATGCTGCTGCTGCCGACCTGCTTCTACGGCAGCGCGCTCGAGGACGACATCGAGGTCTCGCAGTTCGCCGTGATGTGGCGCTCGCTTTTCCGCGAAGGCTTCGCGCGGCCCTTCGTGGGCGTGCGCCAGGTCATCCGCCTGCTCACCGACCGTTGCCGCGAGCACGGCGTCGAGCGGCGCATGAAGTGCGGCGTCCGGAAGATCGAGGTGCGCGCCGGTCGCGCCGCCGCGCTCCTCCTCGACGACGGTTCGGAAGTCACCGCCGAGGCGGTCTATTCCTCCGCGGGGGCGGTCGAGACCATGCGCCTGCGCTCCGATGCGGAACCCGCCGCCGGCGCCGCGGCGATCGGTCGGCTCGGCTACGCCGAGACCATCGCCACCTATGATCCCGTCGCCTTCGCCGGTTTCGGCTGGCGGGACACCATCGTCTTCTTCTGCGACGACGAGCGGTTCAGCTATCGTTCGCCGCCGGAGCTGGTCGACCCGCGCTCCGGTGTGATCTGCATCCCGAACAATTACCATTACGGGGAGGGCAGGGTGTTGGACGAAGGCTGGCTGCGCGTCACCGCCCTCGCGAACCATGATGCGTGGTGCGCGCTCCCGGAGGCCGAGTACCAGGCCCGCAAGCAGGAGTGGTGCGGACGCCTCAATCGCGTGGCCCGGGCGCATCTGCCGGCCGTCGCCGACGCGGCCCATGACGCCGCCCTGACCTCGACCGACGTCTTCACTCCCCGCACCGTGCGCAAGTTCACCGGCCACCTGAACGGCGCGATCTACGGTTCCACCGTGAAGCGGCGTGACGGCCGGACCGACCTCGAGAACCTGTTCCTCATCGGCACCGACCAGGGCTTCCTGGGGGTCACCGGGGCAATGTTGTCTGGCATTTCCATGGCCAATCTGCACGGTCTGAAGGCGTAACCACGCCTTCATGAGCACCCCTGATTTCCCGGTCGAGCAACGTCCCCTCTGGAAGGACCTCCTGCATCCCGCCGTCATCGTCGGCGCGCTCGGCTACTTCGTCGACATCTACGACCTCACGCTGTTCATGACCGTGCGCGAGCAGAGCCTGAAGGATCTCGGACTCGAGCACCTCATCAAGGGAGGCCAGTGGTATCACGACCTCATGTCCTGGCAGATGGCGGGCATGCTCCTTGGCGGCATCTTCTTCGGCATCCTCGGGGACAAGATGGGGAGACTCACCACCCTGTTCGGCTCGATCCTGCTCTATTCTCTGGCCAACATCGCCAACGGTTTCGCCCAGAGCTTCGAATCCTATGCGACCTGGAGGTTCATCGCCGGCATCGGCCTCGCGGGCGAGCTCGGCGGGTGCATCGCGCTGGTCTCGGAATCCCTCTCGAAGGAGCGACGCGGCTATGGCACGGCGCTGGTCGCCACCGTAGGCGTCTTCGGCGCCGTCGTCGCCGGCCTCATGGCGGAGGTCGTGACCTGGCGGACCAACTTCTTCATCGGCGGGGGTCTGGGCTTGGCGCTGCTGGCCATGCGCGTCGGCGTCCATGAATCCGGCATGTTCCATCATGCCAAGTCGGCGGAGTCCGTCGGTTCGGTCTCCCGTGGCAACTTCTTCGCCCTGTTCACCAGCCGCGACCGTTTCGCCCGGTACGCCCGTTGCATCCTGATCGGCCTCCCGACCTGGTTCATGATCGGCATCCTCGTCCAGCGCGCCGGTTCGCATTTCGCCCCCGCGATGGGCGTGGAAGGAGCGATCCTCTCCAGCCGCGCGGTGGCGCTGTTCTACCTCGGCCTCACGTTCGGCGACTTCGGCAGCGGCTTCGGCAGCCAGCTGATCAAGTCGCGACGCAAGACGGTCTTCGCCTTCCTGGTCTTCAGCGCGGTCTGCGTCGGCGTCTATCTTCTCGGCACCACGGGCTGGACCGCGACGAGCTTCTACGGGCTGATCTTCCTGCTGGGCCTCGGGATGGGCTACTGGGCGATCTTCGTCACCATCGCCGCCGAGCAGTTCGGCACCAACCTCCGCGCCACCGTGGCGACGACCGTGCCGAACTTCGCGCGCGGTTCGCTCGTCCTGCTCACCTTCGGCTTCACCTGGCTGACCGGCCCGAAGGACCAGCCTTGGCTCAGCGCTCCGCAGGCCGCCGGCGTCCTGGCCGTGATCTGCTTCGGCGCCGCTTTCCTGGCGCTCTGGAAGATGGAGGAGACCTACGGCAAGGACCTCGACTACCAGGAGAAGCGGTAAGGCTTATTTCGTCGGCGCCGGCAGGTCGGCGACGCAGCGGAAGCCGACGTGGTTGGTCGACGTCAGTGTGTCGAGGCCTTGGCGGGACGTGGCGCGGTAGCGGAAGCAGTAGCCTTCGTCGCAGAGCCAGGAGCCGCCGCGGATGACGTGCTGGCCGTAGCCGGTCTTCTCGGGGTCGTGGCCGATGGCCGGTCCGATCGGGCCGTCCTTCGGCGAGACCTTGTAATACTCGAGGCCGTACCAGTCCTCGCACATCTCCCAGACGTTGCCGGCCATGTCATACAGGCCGTAGCCGTTGGGCGGGAAAGATTTCACCGGCGCCACGTAGGCGAAGCCGTCCACGCCGTTGTCCCTTTCGGGGAACTTGCCCTGCCAGTGGTTGCACATGATCTTGCCGTTCGGCCGCTCCTCGTCGCCCCATACGAAGGGCTTGTCCTTGAGGCCGCCGCGCGCCGCGAACTCCCACTCGGCCTCGGTCGGCAGGCGCTTGCCGGCCCACTTGGCGTAGGCCTGCACGTCCTTGTAGGTCAGGCAAAGCACGGGGTGGTCCATCCGGTCCTTGATCGAGGACTTCGGGCCCTCGGGCTGACGCCAGTTGGCGCCGGCGGTGAAGTTCCACCAGGGGAGGTTGGCGCCGCCGCACTGGAAAGGATTCACGCCGGAGACTTTCTTGAAGAGCAAGGAGCCGCCTTTGAGCATTTCCGGCGGGGCGTCGGGGAACTGGCGCGGGTCGAGATCCTTCTCGGCATCGGTGACGTACTTGGTCGCGTCGACGAAGGCCTGGAACTGGGCGTTGGTGACTTCGGTGGCGTCCATCCAGAAACCTTTGATGACGACGGCGTGGCCCGGGGCTTCCTCGGCGTGCTTCTCGTCGGCCTTGCTGTTGCCCATGGTGAATTCGCCGCCGGGCACCCAGACCATGCCGGCGGCGGAGGGGCCGGCGGGCTTGTCGCTCGTGGTCTGGCAGCTCAGCACGAGGAACGGCGTCGCCATCAGGACGGCGGCGAGGGCGATGATCCAGGCCTTGGCGGCGCGGGCGGACTTCGGGGCGGCTTCGTGCATGAAGAAGGGGATGCCTCATGTTGGCTCCCGGACGGGGCAGGGCGAACCTTTTGCGGGGCCGGGCCGGATATCGCCTCGCCCAGCGGGCCTTTTTCGCCTTATCCAGTGGCAGCATGAGTTCGTCCCAAGAAGAAGTCCTCCAGATTTTCCGCGATTCCAAGGCCTTGCTGACCGGCCACTTCGTCCTGCGCTCCGGTCTCCACAGCGGCCATTTCTTCCAGTGCGCCCAGGTCTGCCAGCACATGGACAAGGTCACCCGCCTGATCGAGCTGCTCCGTCCGAAGCTCGCGGCCCATCCTTGCGACACCGTGCTCGCTCCGGCGATGGGCGGCCTCGTCGTCGGCCAGGAGATCGCCCGCCAGCTCGGCGTCCGTTTCGTCTTCGCGGAAAAGGAAAACGACAAGCTGGTCCTGCGCCGCAACTTCACGTTCCGTCCGGGCGAACGCGTGATCGTCGCCGAAGACGTCGTCACCCGCGGCGGCCGCGCCCAGGAGTGCCTCGACATCCTCAAGGCCAGCGGCGCCACCGCCGTCGCCGTGGCTTCGCTGGTCGATCGCTCGGCCGGCCAGACCAAGTTCAGCGTGCCGTTCGTCTCCTTGCTGGAGTTGAATTTCCCGACCTACGCCGCCGACGCCGTGCCGGCCGAATTGGCGAAGCTTCCGGCGACCAAGCCCGGTTCCTGAGGTCCGGCGGGGCAGGGCGGCCTGTGGCTCCGTTTTGAGCCTTAAAACGCCTTATTAAGGCCTTGGGGATGCCTTGTGCCTTGCACATCGGCGGTCCGTTCCCTACGCCAAACCACTCACTTTCCATGGATCGCAAGAACTTCATCCTGGGTATGGCCTGCATCGTCGGCGCCTTCGCCCTTTTCTTCCTGAGCAAGCCTGCTCCGCAGCCGGCCGCCGCCGCCCCCGTCGCTCAGACCGCGGTCGTTCCGCCGGCGCTCAAGCCGCAGGTCACCACCGCCCTCGCGCCTTCCGCGCAGTCGGCCAAGCCCGTCGACCGTACCGATGCCAAGGCCTACGTCCTCGAGAACGAGCACCTCAAGGTCACGCTCACGGACCGCGGTGGCGCCATCCGGGAGATCCGCCTGAAGAAGGAGTTCGCCGACGTCACCAAGCAGGGCGTCGTCGTCTTCAATGCCGGCAACGACGAGTCGGCCCTCGCGCTCGCGGTGAAGAATCCGGTCACCGGCAAGCTCGAGACGCTCCTCTCCGAGTTCGTCGTCCAGCCCGGCGCTTCCGCCAGCGAGGTCACCCTCGTCGGCGCCCTCGCCGACGGCACCCGCATCGAGCGGAGCTTCTCCCTGGCGACCAAGGAAGGCGACGAGCCCTATTCCCTAGGCTTCGCCACCAAGGTCATCCCTCCGGCCGGCAAGCCGGCGGCTTCCGTCTGGGTCTCGACCGGCTGCTGGCAGCCGACCGAAGGCGATTCCGCCAACCAGTTCCTCTCCGTGCTCGCCTACGACGGCGAAGACCTGACGCGCGTCGGCCTCGACGTGTTCACCGACTCCGGCGGCTTCTTCGGCCTCGGCGCCCACAAGGCCCAGTCCGAGCATGCCGTCGCCTCCGTGGCGAAGCCGCTCCTCTGGGTCGCTTCCGGCAACCAGTTCTTCGCCTCGATCCTGCATCCCGTTGACGCCTCCGCCCGTGGCGCCCGCACCGAAGTCCTGGTCCTGCCCGTCAAGCTCAGTGGCGACAAGCGCGGCCTGCAGGCCTTCGCCTCCTGGGAGCCCGTCCCCGCCGCCGACCTCTCCCGCACCTTCGCCGGCCACTTCTTCGTCGGCCCCAAGGAGTACGCCCGCGTCGCCGCGCTGCCCGACGGCCAGGTCGCCGTCCTGCAGTTCTCGAAGCTGCTCGGCTTCATCTCCTTCGGCGCCATCTGCAAGCTCCTCCTCGCCATCCTCGGCGGCGTCCATTGGTTGCTCGCCTGGAGCGGCGCCTGGTCCTGGGGCTGGGCCATCGTGCTCCTGACCTGCCTCATCAAGGTCGTCACCTGGCCGCTCACCGCGATCCAGATGAAGGCCGCGAAGAAGATGCAGAAGTTCGCGAAGCCGATGCAGGACATCCGCGAGAAGCACAAGGACAACCCGGAGAAGATGCAGAAGGAGCTCATGAAGCTCTACACCGAGAACAAGATCAACCCGTTCGCCGGCTGCCTCCCGATCCTCATCCAGATGCCGATCTTCTTCGGCCTCTACACCGCGTTCCAGACCACCGTCGAGCTGCGCCTGCACTCGTTCCTCTGGATCCACGACCTCTCGGCGCCGGATACGATCTTCCACCTCGGCGGCTTCCCGGTGAACCTCCTCCCGATCCTCATGGGCCTTTCCATGTGGCAGTCGATGCGCATGACCCCGCAGCCCTCGGCCGACAGCTCGCAGAAGACGATCTTCCTGATGATGACGCTCCTCTTCCCGGTCATCTGCTACCCCATGCCGGCCGCGCTGACGCTTTACATGACGATCCAGAACCTGTTGACCATCCTGCAGACCTGGCTTACCAAGGACGAACCCGACGTCGAGGTGATCGCGCCCGCGGCGAAGAAGGTCAAAGGCTGATTTTCCAACCCCATCCCATCATGTCTGGTCATAGCAAATGGCACACGACGAAGCGGCATAAGGCCGTCATTGACGCCAAGCGCGGCAAGATCTTCTCGGTGCTCGCCAAGGAGATCACCCTCGCGGCCCGCGCCGGCGGCGGCAACCCCGAGTCCAACGCGCGGCTCCGCACGCTCATGGACAAGGCCCGCGCGGCCAACATGCCTTCGGATAACATCAAGCGCGCGGTCCAGAAGGGCACCGGCGAGATCCCCGGCGTGGTCTACGAAGAAATCGTCTACGAGGGCTACGCCCCGGGCGGCGTCGGCCTCATCGTCGAAGTTACCACCGACAACAAGAACCGCGCCGCGGCCGAAGTCCGCCAGGCCTTCAACGACAACGGGGGCAACATGGCCCAGACGGGCGCCGTTTCCCACAGCTTCCAGAAGAAGGGGCAGTTCCTGATCGGCGCCTCCCAGATCGGCGAAGACGCCCTCATGGAGCTCGTCCTCGAGGCCGGCGCCGACGACGTCGTGAACAACGGCGACCACTTCGAGGTGCTCTCCCCGATCTCGGCTTTCGATGCCATCTCCAAGGCCTTGCAGGAGAAGTCCATCAAGCCCGAGTCCGCCGAACTGGCTTATATCTCGAGCATCCCGGTCCCCGTCGGCGACGCCGCGGTGGCCAAGCAGGTGCTGGAGCTCATCGACGCCCTCGAGGCCCTGGACGACGTGAAGGCCGTCCACGGCAACCAGGAGATCGACGAGAAGCTCATGTCCTGAGCGGGGCGGATTTCCGCCCACGCTTTACGGCTTCACTGTCCGGCCGGTCCGGGTAGTGTGTCCGCGTGTCTCCTTCTCGTCGTCAGTCCGGCAGCGTTTCCTCCGGGGTCCGGACGGCGGCGCGGGCCGTCATCCTGCGTGGCGGCGACATCCTGACGGTGCGCATCCGCACCGAGGAGGGGGAGTTCCTGGTCCTGCCCGGCGGCGGGCAGAATCATGGCGAGACGCTGCGGGACACCGTGCGGCGCGAAGTGCTGGAGGAGCTCGGCCTCAAGGTCGTGCCGCAAGGCCTGCTCTACCTCCGCGAATACGTCGGCAAGAACCACGCCATGCACCGGATCCACGGGCACTTCCATCAGGTCGAAGCCGTCTTCCATTGCCTGTGCGACGACCTGTCCCCCATCGGGGAAGGGAGGGAGCGCGATCGCCGCCAGGTCGGTTTCGAATGGTTGTCGCTGGCCCGGCTGGCGGATTACCCCCTTTCTCCCAAGGGCTTGGGCGAGGTCATCGCCAAGGCCCTGAAGGACGGCTCCGCGACCTATCTCGGGGACGTGCATTGAAGGCTTGCCAGCGGGCGGTCGGCTCCCTTTGTTCACTTTCCTCTTTCTTGGGGTTATAGCTCAGTTGGTTAGAGCGCCTGATTGACATTCAGGAGGTCGATGGTTCAAGTCCATCTAACCCCACCACTTCGCAGCCCCGGCCTGGAAACCCAGTCCGGGGCTCTTGTTTGGCGGGTTTCCGGCGGAGCATCGCGGCCGGCGCCGCACCTTTTTTCTCGCACAGACACCCCCCTTGTCCCTACCCCTATGGGACTTCATTTTCCATCATGAGCAGCACCCAAATCGTTGATATCAAAGCCCGCGAGATCCTCGACTCCCGCGGCAACCCCACCATCGAGGTCGATGTCGTCCTCGCCTCCGGCGTCCGCGGTCGCGCGGCCGTCCCGTCCGGCGCCTCGACCGGCACCTACGAAGCCCACGAGCTCCGCGACAGCGACGTGAGCCCGAAGGCCTTCGCCAAGGGCATCGACCCGAAGAAGCGCTACAACGGCAAGGGCGTCCTCAAGGCCGTCGAGAACGTCAACGAAGACATCGCCTCCCTCCTCGTCGGTCATGACGCGCAGGACCAGATCGGCATCGACACCGCGATGATCGGCCTCGATGGCACGAAGAACAAGAGCAAGCTCGGCGCCAACGCCATCCTCGGCGTCTCGATGGCCGCCGCCCACGCTTCCGCCGCCGCCCTCGGCCAGCCCCTCTACCGCTACATCGGCGGCCCGAACGCCAAGGTCCTCCCGATCCCGCTCATGAACATCATGAACGGCGGCGCCCACTCCGACGCCCCGGTCGACATCCAGGAATTCATGATCGTCCCGAAGGGCGCCAAGTCCTTCGGCGAAGCCCTCCGCATGGGCACCGAGATCTTCCACGCCCTCAAGAAGGTGCTGAAGGCCCAGGGTCTCTCCACCTCCGTCGGCGACGAAGGCGGTTTCGCCCCGAAGGTCGCTTCCAACGAAGCCGCCCTCGAAGCCATCGCCGCGGCCGTCAAGGCCTCCGGCTACAAGCTCGGCAAGGAAGTCTTCCTCGCCCTCGACGTCGCCGCTTCCGAGTTCTTCGACGAGAAGACCGGCAAGTACACCTTCCACAAGTCCGACAAGTCCCAGCGCAACTCCGATCAGATGATCAAGTTCTACCAGGACCTCCAGAAGCGCTACCCGATCGTCTCGATCGAGGACGGCTTCTCCGAGGCCGACTGGACCGGCTGGAAGAAGGCCACCGACGCCATGGGCGCCGACACCCAGCTCGTCGGCGACGACCTCTTCGTCACCAACACCGAGTTCCTCTCCCGCGGCATCAAGACCAAGACCGCCAACTCGATCCTCGTGAAGGTGAACCAGATCGGTTCCCTGACCGAGACCTTCGACGCCGTCGCCATGGCCCAGCGCGCCGGCTACTCCGCCATCATCTCGCACCGCTCGGGTGAGACGGAAGACGCCACCATCGCGGACATCGCCGTCGGCCTCAACGCCGGCCAGATCAAGACCGGCTCCCTCTGCCGCTCCGACCGCGTCGCCAAGTACAACCAGCTCCTCCGCATCGAGCAGGAGCTCGGCAACCGCGCGCTCTACGCCGGCAACACCTGCTCCTGGGGCGAATAATCCCGGGTTCCAGGCAAGACGAAGGGCCGCCCGATGGGCGGCCCTTTTTGTTGTCCGGCTCGTCGGCCAGGGCCGTTGACATGAGGCGCATCCAAGACTAATTTGCTTAGGTCGAGTCAAACTAACCGCCGCTGGTCTGGCTCCGCTCCATCCGCTTGCGTCTAATAGCCAACTCTTGATGAAAAATGCCGAAATCATCTTGGGCTTGGCGACCCTCCTGACCGTCGTTTTGGCTTTTATTGTTCGAAGGCGGAAGCCTGCGGTGGCGGCAAAAATCGTCTTCAGCGTCATTTGGGTAAACGCACTGGGGTTCTTCCTGAAGATCTTTCTTTTCGCTCTGACAAAGGAAGGCGGTGAGAGAGCGGTCCTTATTGTCGCGTCGGTTTTAGCTCCGGTGCTGGTGGCGACGTATTGGCACCGTTACTGGCAGGGGAGAAGACCCGACAAAAAGCAGATTGAGTCAGGCTCAGAAAAGCAGGCGTAAGCCTTGCTGATCCTGGCAGGGCCAGAAAGAGGGATGCCGACGAGGTGCGTTTATCTCCTCGTCGGATCCGGGCGCAGCTGCTTCGCAGCCGTTCACCGTGCCAGCAGTTCCCCCGCTGCTTCTATCTTACTTCGACTCGAGGCCGGCGGAGTTCACCGCGACGACTTCGTACTTCG
>CAZXSI010000006.1:0-58617 GCA_964643215.1 uncultured Klebsiella sp.
CGGCAAGGATTGCTGCGTCGTCGACGCGCCCAAGGACGCCGGCCCGCTGCTGCTCACGGAGATCGGGAAGCAAGGCCTCAACTTGACGCACCTGCTCATCACGCACGGCCACTGGGATCACATGTGCGACGGACGCTACTTCGCCGACGCCGGCGCCAAGGTCATCGCCCACAAGGATGACCAGCAGCTCATCGAGAACATCGAAGCCTATCGTAACCGCTACCAATCGATGATTCCTTCGCTCTCCGACGAGGATTTCCGCTCGGTGAAGGTAGACCGCTGGGTCGATGACGGCGATGTCGTGGAAGCCTGTGGTTACAAGTTCGAGATCCGTCACGTCCCGGGCCACTGCCCCGGCAGCATCCTATTCTACGCCGCCGACCAGAAGATCGCCTTCACCGGCGACGCCATCTTCAAGGGCTCGGTCGGGCGTACCGACCTCCCCAACGGCGATTGGAACCAGCTCCTGGCCTCGATCCGCACCCGCATCTACACCTTGCCCGACGACGTCGTGCTCCTGCCCGGCCACGGCGGCCAGACTTCGGTCGGCGTCGAGAAGCAGACCAATCCGTACGCCAAGCCCTGAGCCGCGTGCCTTCGCCCTGCCCCTTCCTTCCGTCCTGCGGTCGCCCGCTCTCGTGGCGCGACCTCAACGCCTTGCGGGAGGACCAAGGGCCGGAGCTCTATCGCCTCTGCCTCGAATACGGCCAGCAGCTCTGGCTGGACGACCTTCCGGCCCGGGCATTGCTCGCCGTCGACCGGGCGCTCTATTGCGACGTGCCGGACGGCGCCGAAGTCCTGACCGAATATCCCATGCCCTATCGCGCCATCGGGTGGATGGTGAGGCAGCCCGCCGACACCTTCACCGGTAACGCCCGGGTGCATTACCAGCACCTCGCCGACCGCGTGCGCGGCGAACGGGCCGAGCTCAAGAAATGGCGCGCCTGGGCCGCGTGGGCGGTCACGCGGCACGCACGACCGGACCTGGCCGGCGACCCCAAGCACATCGTCTCCGAGCCCACGCATGCGGACATCGAAGCCGGCCTCAGGACCTATGGCGTGAGCGGCGAGATCGCCGAATGGCGACGCGCCCTCGCCGACTGATCACTTCGTCACGTCGAGGATCTCGGCCTCGAGCGCGATCGTGCGACCGCCCGCGCCGCCCAGCAGCGTCTTCGCGCCCGGCTTGACCGTGATGGTCGTGTTCGTGCGCGAAACCGCGACCTGCGGGGCGGGGGCGTCCACGATGACCGCCTTATGCAAGACCAGCTCGACCGACTGACCGAGCCTCGAGAGCGTCAGCGCCTCGCGCTTCTCGTCATAGGACTTCAGCGTCCAGCCATCGATGCGGCGCCCCAGCGGCACCCACTGCCGCTTGCCCGTCGAATCCTCGATCGAGAACAGCTTGTCCTTGGTCAGGACGCCATGGAAGAAAGGCAGGTTGCTCTTGGCGCGGGGCGGGGCGGAGGGCGTGGCGGGGGCCGACGGAGCGGCGGCCGGCGCAGGCGGAGCTGCGCGGGATTCCGCGACCGCCTCGAGCGTGAGCGTGCCATCATTGTTCACCTTCGGGGTGACCGTGAAGACCACGCCCTCGTCGGCCGAACCGACGCGGATGGTCGTCTGCTTCCCGTCGACCGTGATGACGGATGGTTCGGCGTAGACCTCAGGCTTACCGTCCTTATCAGGACGCGTAAACGTGGCCTTCACCTTGAGGTGCGTCGGCACCGGCTCCTCGGCCGCGAAGGCCGCGAGGGCCAGCAAGGCGAGCGCGCAGCGGAGAAGCATGGCTTAGCGGGCGACGGGCGTCGCGGAGACGCTGGCGCTGACCGAGACCTCGAGGCCGCCGACGCCGGGGATCTTCGCGACCTCGCCCGGACGGACCGTGACGACGGTGTTCAGCTCGCTGGCGGAGGCTTCGATCGAGGACTTGTAGAGGTGCAGCTCCTGGTGCGTGTTGCCTTGGGCGACGACGAGCAGTTCCTTCTCCTTGTCGTAAGATTCGAGCTTCCATCCGTCGACGACCGCGCCGAGCTTGTGCCAGCGTCGGCCGCCATGGCTGTCCTGGATCGAGAAAAGTCCTTCCGCGGCCAGCACCGAATAGAACGTCAGCGTGCCGTCATGCGATTTCGACTCGCGCTTCCGCTCGCGGCCCGCCTGCTTCGGGTCGACCGGTTCCGCCTTGGCGGCGATCGAGACGCGCAGGGCGATGCTGACGGTGCCGTCAGGTTGCACGGTCGGGGAAATCACCAGTTCCATGCCGCCCTGCGGCGCGGCCTTCGGATCCTTGGGATCGGGTTTGCCCGCCACGGAGACCCGCGCCTCGGAGCCGGAGACGACCGAGACGGAGGGGGCGGTCATGCTGTCGGACTTGCCGGTCTTGGGGTCGAGGTGGGAGACCGAGGTGCGCACGGTGACCGTGGGCGGAGGAGCCGGGACCGGCGTGGGCACCTGGGCGCGCAGGGATAAGGCCAGGAGGGAACCGACGGCGAGCAGGAGGAAGCGGGGAGCCATGGGGGTCGGCATAGTTCTATTTCCCTTATACCCCGTCGCGAGGCAAAAGGTTGCATGGCCGGCCGCCGAAACCTCAGAGACGCTTGAAGATCAGCGAGGCGTTGTGTCCGCCGAAGCCGAGGTTGTTCGAGATCGCGACGTCCACCTTGCGGGCCTTCGCGACGTTCGGCGTGTAGTCGAGGTCGCAGTCGGGGTCCGGGTTCTCGTAATTGATGGTCGGCGGGATCATGCCCGTGTGGATGGCCATGACGCACGCGGCCGCCTCGACGCCGCCGGCGGCGCCCAGGAGGTGGCCGGTCATCGACTTGGTCGAGGAGATCGAGATCTTGGGGGCGAGGTCGCCGAAGCAGCGCTTGATGGCGAGGGTCTCGCAACGGTCGTTGATCGGGGTCGAGGTGCCGTGGGCGTTGATGTAGCCCACTTCGGACTTCTCGATGCCCGCCTCGGCGAGGGCGCGGTTGAGGCAGAGCGCGAGGCCCTTCCCTTCCTGGTCCTGGCCGGTGATGTGGTAGGCGTCGCAGGTGGCGCCGTAGCCGGCGAGCTCGCAATAGATGCGGGCGCCACGGGCCTGGGCGTGCTCGAGGGATTCGATGACGAGGACGCCGGCGCCTTCGCCCATGATGAAACCATCGCGGAGCTTGTCGAAGGGACGGGAGGCCTTCTCAGGCGTGTCGTTGAAGTCGGTCGACATCGCCTTCATGTTGCAGAAGCCGGCGTAGCCGAGGCGCGTGATGGCGGCTTCGGAGCCGCCGGAGAGCATGATGTCGGCGTGGCCGTCACGGATGTGGCGGAGGGCTTCGCCCAGCGCGTGGGAGCCGGAAGCGCAGGCCGAGACGACGCCGAAGTTGACGGACTTCGCCTGGAACTCGATGGCCACGACGCCGGAGGCGATGTTGGCGATGAGCGAAGGAATCGTGAAGGGAGAGACGCGGGACGGGCCGCGCTCGATGAGGACGCGGGCCTGGTTCTCGATGGTCTCCATGCCGCCGATGCCCGAGCCGATGATCACGCCGAAGCGCTCGGAATCGAGCTTGGTGACGTCGACGTTGGCGTCCTGGATGGCGAGGCGGGAAGCGGCGACGGCGTACTGCGTGTAGCGGTCGTTGCGCTTCGCCTCCTTGCCGTCCATGAACTTGGCCGGATCGAAGTCGCGGACTTCCGCGCCGACCTTGGACGGGAAGTCCGCGGGGTCGAAGCGGGTGACCCGACCGATCCCGGAACGACCCTTGATCAGGGCGTCCCAGAAGGTCGCGTTGTCATGGCCGAGGGCCGTCAACGAGCCGATGCCCGTGACGACTACCCGGCGAGATTTGCGGTCGGAGCTCAAAGGGGCGGGCCTGCGAGGAAAGCCCGATGCGCTTACTTGGTGGCGTGCGCCTTGATGTGCTCGATGGCATCACCAAGGGTCTTGATACCGGCGGCCTTGTCTTCCGGGATCGTCAGGCCGAATTCATCTTCGAACGCCATGATGATCTCGACGAGGTCAAGGGAGTCAGCCTTCAGGTCGCCCTGGAAGCTGGCCCCGGGGGTCAGCTGGTCAGGGGTGACGGAGAGTTGCTTGACGATGATGTCCTTGACGCGCTGTTCGATGTTTTCGGGCATAATAAAAGGGTGTTTTGGTAGGTTTTGGGGTGTCAGATAGCCATTCCTCCGTCAACCGAAAAGACCTGTCCGGTGATGTAACCCCCCTCTTCAGAGGCAAGGTAATCGACCATGGCGGCGATGTCGTTGACTGAGCCAAATCGTCCCAGAGGAATCACGCTGAGGATCTTCTGCTTCACCTCTTCGGAAAGCTCACCGGTCATGTCCGTGGTGATGAAGCCAGGCGCGACGGCGTTGGCCGTGATCGAGCGACCGGAGAGTTCGCGGGCGAGGGTCATCGTGAGGCCGTGGAGACCGGCCTTGGCGGCGGCGTAGTTGGCCTGACCGGCGTTGCCCTGCACGCCCGTGACGGAAGAGATGCTGATGATGCGACCCCAGCGCTTCTTGGTCATCGGACGCACGAGGCCTTTGGTCCAGTAGAAGGCGGAAGAGAGATTGGTGGAGATGACGTCGTTCCAGTCCTGCTCGGACATCGCCATGACGAGCTTGTCGCGGGTGATGCCGGCGTTGTTGACGAGGATCTCGACGGCGCCGAACTCGGCCACGATCTGTTCGCAGGCCTTGGCGACCGCGGCGGCGTCGGAGACGTCGACCTGGAAGGCCTTGGCCTTCTGGCCCTTGGCGACGATGTCGTTCGCCACCTGGACGCAGGTGTCGGACTTCGAGACGCAGAGCACGGTGTGTCCGTGGGAAGCGAGACGTTCCGCGATGGCCTTGCCGATGCCGCGACCGGCTCCGGTGACGAGGGCGACGCGAGGAGAGTGCGTGAGATGCATCGGGTTTTTATGTGCAAGGAAACGGGGTCTCTGGCAAGTGGCTAATGCCCCGCCGGCAGCCCCCTGCCCCGCCCGCCACGCTCAGTACACGTCGCGCTGGTAGCGGCCGTCCTTCTTGAACTGCTTCACCCACTCCACGGCGGCCTCGGGCGTCAGGCCGCCCTGCTCGGCCACGATGGCGTGCAATGCCGCGTCGACGTCCTTGGCCATGCGCTTGGCGTCGCCGCAGACGTAGAAATAGGCGCCCTGCTGGATCCACTTCCAAAGCTCGGCGGCGTTCTCGCGCATGCGGTCCTGCACGTAGACCTTGGCGGCCTGGTCGCGGGAGAAGGCGGTGTCGAGGCGCGTGAGCACGCCGGACTTGAGGTAGTCCGCCCACTCGTCGGCGTAGAGGAAATCATGGTCCTTGCGCTGGTCGCCGAAGAAGAGCCAGTTCGGGCCCTTGGCCCCGCGGGTGGCGCGGTCCATGACGAAGCTGCGGAACGGCGCGACGCCGGTGCCGGGGCCGACCATGATGACGGGGAGATTATCATCGGCCGGCAGGCCGAAGTGCGACTCCGCCACGAAGACCGGGAGGTCGGGCTCGTGCATGCGGGCGCGGTCGGCGAGGTAGCTCGAGCAGACGCCCTCGCGGGGGCGACCGTTGGTCTCGTAGCGGACGACGGCCACGGTGAGGTGGATCTCCTGCGGATATTTCGAGGGGGCGGAAGAGATCGAGTAGAGGCGCGGCATCAGCTTGCGCATGAGCTCGATGACTTCCTGCGCGGACGGACGGGCGGACGGATGCTCCAGGAAGAGGTCGAGGAACTCGCGCTGTTCCATCCAGGCCTTCTTCTTCTCCGGGTCGGCTTCGCCGATCGCGGCGGCGAGGCGGGCCTTGTCGGCGGCGTCCGTCGCGCGGTCATGGAGGAGCTGGGCGAACTTGTAGGTCGGGCCGTTGAGGGCCAAGCGGGTAGACAGCGCCTGGCGAAGGGCGATCGGAGCAACATCCTTGGGGATGGTCACCGGCTCGTCGCCCGTGAAGCCGGCGGCCTGCAGCAACGCGTCCACGGCCTTGGGATTGTTCGTCGGGAAGACCCCGAGGCTGTCGCCGCACTTGTAGGTCAGGCCGCTGCCGGCCAGGGAGACCGAGAAGTGCTGGGTGTCCTTCTGGCTGGCCGGGGAGCTGAGTCGACGACGGTCGACGAGGCGGGCCGGGAAGGGATTGTTCTTGTCGTAAGGAGCGGACATGGAAGCACCCCGCAGGATGCCTAGCGGGGTGCTGATGCAAACCTCTTTTGAACGAGGCTTACTTCCAGACCTTGACCCAGTCGATGTCGACGTCGTCCGGCAGGCTCTTGAGGTTAAGCTTCGGCCTTTCCTCTTCGATGACGCGGTGCGTCAGCGTCAGGTTCATCGGCCGGGTGAATTCCTTGCGTTCCAGCTTATGGATCGCCTTGCCGTCGATGAACCAGGTGTAGGCCTTCTCGGTCCAGAGGATGCCATAGGTGTGGAATTTCTTGGAGACGTCGCCCGACTTCATCGGAGGGTTCGCCTTCTCGGGCCGGAAATCCTGCATCCCGGATTCCATCGTGGCGCGGGCCCAAGGGTTCACGCGGTCCTTGCCCGTGGCATGGAAGGAGACGTTGATGCTCGGCGCGGTCTTCTCGTCGTCACTGGAGATCCGGAAGATGCCCGTATGACCTTCGGTGGCGTTCATGCGCATCGAGGCCTCGAAGTAGCCGTACTGCTGGCTGAACTTGCCGCGGCTGCTGATCGAGTTGGTCTGGATCATGTCGGCGCCCATCTTGAGGCCGATGCGCAGGGCGCTCTCCTTGCCGAACTTGACGAAGGAGATCACCTCCTTCGACCCGGAGACGATCCACTTCGAGGCGTCGAGCGCGTCGCCGTTGAAGTCATCGGAGAAGACCAGCTTCTTGCCGGTCGAGGGATCGGCGGCGAAAGCCGCCAAGGGGGCGAGGAGGAGGATAAGCGCGCGCATAGGAATCATTTCCAGACCTTGACCCAGTCGATGTCGACGTCGTCCGGCAGGGTCTTGAGCACCAGCCTAGGGCGGTCTTCCTCGAGGATCCGGTGGCTCAGGACGACGTGCATCGGCCGGACGTACTCCTTGCGCTCCAGCTTGTGGACGACCCTGCCGTCGATCAGCCAGGTGAAGCCCTTCTCGGTCCAAAGCACGCCGTACGTGTGGAATTTCTTGGCGGCGTCGCTGGTCTTCAAAGGCGCGTTCCGGTCAGGACGGAAATCCTGCATGCCCGCCTCGGTCAGGCCGCGGCCCCAGGGGATGATGAGGTCCTTGCCCTGGGAATGGAAGGCCGCGGTGAGGGCGGGCGGCGTCTTCTCGTCGTCGGTGATGATCCGCAGCGTGCCCGCGTGCCCGTCATAGGCGTTCATCCGCATCGAGGCCTCGAAATAGCCGAACTGCTGGCTGAACTTGCCGCGGGTGCTGAGCGAGTTCACCTGGATCATGTCCGTGCCCATCCTCAGGCCGATGCGGGCGACGCTGAACTTGCCGATCTTCACGATGGAGAAAAGCTCCTTCGGACCGGCGAGACCCCACTTGGTCTCGTCGATCTTGTCGCCGTTGAACTCGTCGGAGAACGCGAGCACCTTGCCGGTCGACGGATCGGCGGCGAAGCCGGTCGCGGCGAACAAGACAAGGCAGGCCAGGTGGCGCATGGCGATCACTTGTAGGCCTTGACCCAGTCGATTTCCATGTCGTCAGGCAGCTGCTTGAGGACGAGCTTCGGACGCTCCCATTCGCCGATGCGGTGGAAGAGGTGGAGGTGCATCGGCTGGTCGATCGGGGTCCGGTCGACCTTGTTGATCACCTTGCCGTTCACGAGCCAGGTGAAGCCCTTCTCGGTCCAGAGGAGGCCGTAGGTGTTGAATTTCTTGGAAGGCTCGCCGGCCTTGAGGATCTTCTTGCCCGAGCTGTCGGAGCGCAGGTCATGCTGGCCCTTGTCGTCGACGTAGCGGGCCCAGGGGGAGAGATAGTCGTCGCCGGTGCCTTCCCAGAGGACGTTGATGTACGGGACGACCTTGTCGTCGGCGCAACGCAAGGACATCCCGGAGGTATGGCCGGGGAAGGCGTTCATGCGGATGGAAGCCTCGTAATAGCCGCGGACCTGCTCGAACTTGCCGCGGGTGCTGATCCCGACGTGCTGGATCATGTCTTCCTTCTTGATGAGCGAGATGCGCAGGCCGCTGACCTTCCCGAGCTTGAAGGGCGTGACCGCGGTCGGCTCGCCTTGGATCGCCCATTTGGCCGTGTCGAGCTTGTCCCCGTCGAAATCGTCGGAGAACACCAGTTTCATGTTGGACGCCGGGTTGACGGCCGAGAGGCTGGCGGTGAGGGCCAGCAGGGAGAGCAGCGATTTCATGGCGGAGAAAGAGGCGCGGGGCGCGGGATTAGGGGATCTTGAAGACCTTGACCCAATCGACCTGCATGGGTTCGGGGCCCATCTTGGGGTTCATGAAGTCCTTGAGCAGGCCGCCTTCGGGCAGGGACTGGTGAAACTCGATGTACATCGGCGCATCCGGGACAGGCCGCGAGAGCTTGTGGACCTGCCGGCCTTCGACGTACCAGATGTAGGCCTTGTCGGTCCACTGCAGGCCGTAGGTAAGGAACTTCTTGTAGGACTTGCCACCGTCCATCGGGATGACGTTCTCCTTGGGAACCAGGCGGTGGGAGCCACCGTCATCGACGATGTTAAGGTTGGGTTCGATGCGGTCCTGACCGGTGAAGACGAAGTACATCGACGCGGCGGGGGCCTTGGACATGTCCGGATTACGGATACCGAAGACCGTCCAGCCGCGGTTCTTGGACTGGACCGCCCGGATGGAGGCCTCGAAGTAGCCCTGCTTGTGCGTGAACTTGCCGGAGCTGTTGACGTTGCTGCCGTTCCAGAAGCCGGGCTTGTCCTTGGGCGTCGTCTCGATCTGCAGCTTGCCGTCGACCAGGCGGGCGGCACCGCCGACGTTCCATTTCTTGGCATCGAGTTCCTTGGCGTTGAAATCATCCTCCCACACCGGCTTCAGGCCGTTGTTGGGAGCGGCGCCCAAAGTCAGGACGGCAAGGAGGGAAAAAAGCGGGAGGGCTTTCATGAAAGAGGGGGTGAGAATGATTGAAATCGGGTCGGCCGAGGAGGCAAGCCCTACCCGCCTATTGGTAGACCTTGACCCAGTCGACCCGCATGGGTTCGGGGCCCATATTGGGGTCTTTGAAGCTCTTCAGCAGGCCGGCCTCCGGGAGGCGATTATGGTCGAACGAGATATACATCGGCTTCGGGGTCGCCGGGATGGTGGGCGAGATGCGGATGGTATGGTACAAGCGTCCGTCCACATACCAACGATAGTCGGCCGCGCTCCACTGGAAACCGAAGCGGTGGAATTTCTTGCTGTAGGTGGGATCGCGCGGAAGCGGGTTCTCCTTGGGCGTGAGGCTGCGGCCGCGCTCCTCGTTGACGATCCAGAGCCCGGGCTCGACGCGGTCGCCGCCTCCGTTGGAGTAACCCATGCCGGCCGAAGGCGCCTTGCCGTCCTCGTTGCCGATGCCGAAACCGCAGCCATGGCCGCCGGTCTGGACGAACATGATGGAAGCCTCGATGTAGCCGGCCTTCGAACTGTACTTCCCGCGGGTGTTGACGCTCGATCCGCGCCAGAACATCGGCTTCGAACCCGGGGTGATCTCCAAGGAAAGCTGCCCGTCGACGATCTTCACGCCGTCGGCGTTGGCGATGTTCCACTTCTTCTTGTCGAGTTCCTTGTCATTGAACTCGTCGGACCAGACCAGCTTGAGATTCGTCTCCGGGCCGGCCCAAAGGGACGCGACGCAGAAGCAAAAGAGGAGCAGGCGTGAGGGGTGCACGGCAATACGGGGCTACCCCTAGGAAAAACCCCTCGTCCAAGGGTGCAAGCCCTAGATGGCCGGCCACCCTCAGTTCTCGAAAATGGAGTCGATTTCCTTGCGGGAAAGCGGGCGGCAATCGCCCAAAGGCATCTTCCGGAGGACCAGCCCGCCGATCTGGAAACGGCGCAGGGTCTTCACGTGGAAACCGAAGATCTCGAACAGGCGGCGGATCTCGCGCTTACGACCCTGATCCAGGTGGACCTCGAGGTGGGCGGCGTTGTCCGGGTGGCGGATGACCTTCTTGAAACGCAGGTGCTCCCCCTCCTCGACGGCGCCTTTGAGGAGGCGCGGCGTCAGGGTCGGGTCGTAGTCGCGGTTGAGGATGATCTCGTAGCGCTTGATGACGCCGCCCGAGGGGTGCATGACCTTGTTGGCGAGCTCGCCGTCGTTGGTCAGGATGAGCAGCCCTTCGGAATCCTTGTCGAGGCGCCCGACGCAGAAAAGACGGAGCGAACCATACTCCGGCGGGACCATGTCGAAGACCGTCTGGCCGCCGTGCGAGTCGTCGTTGGTGCAGAGGTAGCCGCGCGGCTTGTTCATCATCAGCACCACCGTGCGGTTGAGCGGCTTGATGTGCTGCCCCTGGCAGATGACCGTGTCGACGGCCGGGTCGACGGGCTGCCCGGTGACGGCCAGCTTCCCGTTGATCATCACGGACCCCGCGGCGACCAGACGCTCCGCCTCGCGACGGGAGCAGACCCCCGCCTGGGCGAGGAACTTGTGGATACGCATGGGTCCTTCGGAAGGCACGCCACTGGATTGAGGCATTTGCCCCCGCAGGGCGAGACAATCAATCGGCCGCCGGGCCGTCGGACTTTTCTCGCCCTCGGCGGCCGGACCGTCTTAGTCATCCCTCATGCGCCTCATCGACGGAAACGCCATCGCCCAACAGGTCCTCGCCGAAGTCAAGGAACGCGTGGCCAAGCTCGCCCCGGTCGTGCCCCACGTGGCCTTCGTCCGCGTCGGCGACGACCCCGCCTCGGTCTCCTACGTCACCAAGAAGCAGAAGACCGCGGCCGAGGTCGGCATGAAGGCCTCGCTCCGGCTCTTCCCGGAGACGGTCTCGAAGGCGGAGCTCTTCGCCCACCTCGACGCCCTCAACGCCGACGCCTCGGTCCATGGCATCCTGATCCAGGCCCCCCTGCCCAAGCACCTGCCGGAGACCGAAGTCTTCAACCGCGTCTCGCCCGACAAGGACGTCGACGGCTTCGGCACGCAGAGCATCGGCCGCCTCGTCCAGGAACTTCCCGGCGCCTTCGCCGCCTGCACGCCCGCCGGCGTCATCGAGCTCCTGCGCCGCTCCGGCGTCGAGACCGCCGGCAAGCACGCCGTGGTCGTCGGCCGCTCGCTCATCGTCGGCAAGCCCGCCGCCGCCCTGCTCCTCGCCAAGGGCTGCGACTGCACCGTCACCATCGCCCACTCCCGCACCAAGGACCTGCCCGGCATCGTGCGTCAGGCCGACATCATCGTCGCCGCGATCGGCAAGCCCCGCTTCATCACCGCGGACATGGTCAAGCCCGGCGCGGTCGTCATCGACGTCGGCATCAACCGCGTGCCTGACGCCACCAAGAAGACCGGCACCCGCATCGTCGGCGATGTCGACTTCGACGCCGTGTCCCCGCAGTGCGAAGCCATCACGCCCGTCCCCGGCGGCGTCGGCCCGATGACCGTGGCGATGCTGATGAAGAACACGCTCGACGCCTGCGAGCGCGCCCAAGCCCGTGGCTAACCCTCCCCCGCTCCCGCCTCCCCCTGCGGGATACTGGTGGCGCACCCTCGCCTGCCTCGCGGACATCATCCCGCTGATCTTCCTCGGCTGGGCCCTCGCCGGCCTGCTCGCCGGCCCGGACGAGCTCGCCGCCCGCCAGCACGCCGACGCCTGGACCGCCAAGGTCACGCGCCAATACCTCAAGGCCATCCAATCCGGCGATCCGCGCGACCTGGAGGCCATCAAGACCACGCTGCTCAAGCCCAAGGAGAAGGATGTCGAAGCCTTCACCGTCTGGTATGGGTTCCAAGGCAACGTGACCTTCGTGACGATGCTCCTGGCCCTGGGGTTGCAGGAATGGCTCCGGGGCGGCCGCACCCTTGGCAAAAGCATCTTCAACCTGCGCACGGTCGGCTTGCCCGACGCCGAACCGCCGGGCTTCCTGGCCTCGCTCCTGCGTTCCGCCTGGAAGGCCGCGTTCTTCGCCCTGCCCAACCCCCTCTTCATGCTGCTGGGCATCGTGAACTTCCACGTGCCGCTCTTCCGTCGCGACAAACGCGCGTGGCACGACCTCTGGACGCGTACGCAGGTCGTCGACAACAAGCTCTCCTGAGACCGCCATGCGCCCCGCCCTGCTCCTCCTGACCTTAGCGACGGCGCTGGGCGCCGCGGACCTGCCCCTGCCCCCTTTCGGCGACCAGGGGCCTCAGCCCGGCAAGCGGGCGGCGGTGACGACGCCCGAGTACGCCGGCACGCAGGTGCGGCACGTGCTCGCCTTGCCCGATGACTGGACCCCCGACTGGCAGGCCAAGGGCAAGCGCTGGCCGGTGATCGCGGAATACACCGGCAACTACTTCCCGACCTCCGGCTCGACCGGCGAGGTCGAGGGCGCCGGACTCGGTTACGGCGTCGCGCGCGGCCGGGCCATCTGGGTCGTCCTGCCCTACGTCGCCAAGGATCGCCGGAAGAACGAGCGCACCTGGTGGGGGGACATCGACGCCACCGTCGGCTACGCCAAGACGAACCTCCCGCGGATCTGCGCCGAATTCGGCGGCGACCCGCGGAGGATCGTCCTCTGCGGCTTCTCCCGCGGCGCCATCGGCGTCTCGTTCCTCGGCCTGCACGACGACGAGGTCGCCCAGCTCTGGTGCGGCCTCTGGGCCCACGATCACTTCGACGGCATGCTGGAATGGAAAGGCCACGCCTGGGGCTCGCCGCTCGCCCGCTATCGCGAGGAAGCGACGGTCCGCCTGCGCCGCCTCGCCGGCCGGCCGCTGCTCGTCACCCAGGCCGGCGCGGAGACGAAGCAGTTCATCGCCTCCGTCGCGCCGACGAACGTGGACTACCTGAACGTCGACATGGCCGCGCTGTTCGGGAGCTTCCCCAACGACCTCGTGAAGCATCCGCACAACGACCGCTGGCCCCTGCGCGATGGCCCGGCGACGGAAGCCGCGCGGGCGTGGTTCGCGCGCGTGACGCGGACGGAGCCGGCGGCCAGGTAGAGGGCGCAAAAAAGGCCCCGGGGTGAGCCGGGGCCTTGTTGACGAAGCCGGCCGGGATCAGCCCTGGCCGCCTTCGCTGTCGCCGCCGCGTTCGCGGAAGGGACGGCGTTCGCCGCGGTCCGGACGGTCGCCACGGGGGCGGTCCATCGGCTTCGGCGCCGGGGTGTATTCGCGGCCTTCCTTCTCGGCGATGGCGGCGCGGCGCGAGAGGCGCACGCGGCCCTTGTCGTCGATGCCGACGCACTTGACGATGATCTCGTCGCCGAGCTTGCAGATGTCCTCGACGCGCTCGACGCGGTGGTCGGCGAGTTCGGAGACGTGCACGAGGCCTTCCTGACCGGGGAGGCATTCGACGAACGCGCCGAATTCCTTCACCGAGCGGATGATGCCCTTGTACGTCTTGTTGATCTCGATCTGGGCCGAGAGGAGGTTGACCTCGTTGACGGCGCGGGCGAGGGACTCGCCGTTGGTCGCGAAGATCGTGACCCAGCCGGAATCATCCTGGTCGATGTCGAGCTGGCAGCCGGTGTATTCCGTGATGCGCTTGATGTTCTTGCCGCCCGGGCCGATGAGCGCGCCGATCTTGTCGGACGGGATCTTCAGGCGGTGGGTGCGGGGAGCGCAGGGCTTCAGTTCGGCGCGGGTGGCGGGCATCTTCTTGGCCATGATGTCCAGGATCGCGTCACGGGCGCCCTTGTTCTGGGCGATGGCTTCCTTGGCGATGCCGATCGGCAGGCCGTGGATCTTGAGGTCGAGCTGGAAGGCGGTGATGCCTTCGCGGGTGCCGCAGATCTTGAAGTCCATGTCGCCGTAGTGGTCCTCGGCGCCGATGATGTCGGTCAGCACGCGGTGCTTGACGATCTTACCGGCGGCGTCTTCGGTCACGAGACCGCAGGAGATGCCGGCGACCGGGGCCTTGATGGGCACGCCGGCGTCGAGGAGCGCGAGGGTGCCGCCGCAGACGGACGCCATCGAGGTGGAGCCGTTGGATTCCATGATCTCGGAGACGAGACGGATGGAGTACGGGAAGTCCTGCTCGGACGGGAGGACGGAGAGCAGCGAGCGCTCGGCGAGGTTACCGTGGCCGGTCTCGCGGCGGGAGGTCATGCCGAAACGGCCGGTCTCACCCACCGAGAAGGGCGGGAAGTTATAGTGCAGGAGGAACGAGCGCTTGCTCGGTCCGCCGGTGATGGCGTCGACTTCCTGGGCGTCCTTCGAGGTGCCGAGGGTCGCGAGGACGAGACCCTGGGTTTCGCCGCGCTGGAAGAGCGAGGAACCGTGGACGCGCGGGAGCACGTCGACTTCGCAGGAGATGGCGCGGAGATCCAGCGGCTTGCGGCCGTCGGCGCGTTCGCCGCTCTGGATGATGGCGTTGCGGTAGACCTTCTCCTGGAGCTTCTCGAAGGCCATCTTGATCTGGCGGGCGTCGAAGACGTCGCCGAGCTCGGCCTTGCAGGCGGCCTTGGCCTTCTCGACCACGGCCTTCACGGCGTCGCCGCGTTCCTTCTTGGAAGCGAGGAAGATCGCCTTCTTGAGCTGGTCGCCTTCGGCGGCCACGCGCTCGCAGATGGCGAGGGCCTTCGGTTCGCAGACGACGAGGGGGAAGACGCGCTTGGTCTTGGAGTACATCGCGGCGAGCTTGCGCTGCGCGGCGATGATCGGCTGGATGGCCTTCTGGGCGTACTCGAGGGCGGCGATGAAGTCGGCCTCGGGCAGCTGGTCGGCCGAGCCTTCGATCATCATCATGTCGTTCTCGTTGCCGACGTAGATGAGGTCCAGGTCGGACTCATACTGCTGTTCGTGGGTCGGGTTGACGACGAACTGGCCGCCGACGCGACCGAGGCGGATGCCGGCGATCGGGCCGTTCCACGGGATGTCGGAGCAGAGGAGGGCGGCGGAGGCGCCGTTCACCATGAGCACGTCGGAGTCGTTGATCTGGTCGGCCGAGAGGAGGAGGCCGATCACCTGGACTTCGTTGAGGAAGCCTTCGGGGAAGAGCGGGCGGAGGGGACGGTCGCAGAGGCGCGAGGTCAGGATCTCCTTGTCGGAAGGCTTGCCTTCGCGACGGAAGTAGCTGCCCGGGAAACGGCCGGCCGCCGCGAACTTCTCGCGGTAGTCGACGGTCAGGGGGAAGAAGTCCTGGTCGGGGGAGCGCAGGTCTTCGGCGGCGGTGGCCGACACGAAGAGCGTGGTCTCGCCCTTGCTGATGGTGACCGCGCCGTTGGCGAGGCGGGCGATGGAGCCCGTGTTGATCGTGATACCGAGTTCTTCGATGGTCACGGAGTGTTTCTGTTTCATGTGTGTTTTTGCTTGGTGCGTTGTGTCGGGCGGAATTGCCCGACGGGTTGTGGGTTGGGTGGGTGAAAAGCGGACGTCCCAGCCTAGGCTGGGACGCACGGTGAACGGAGTCGCCCGGAGGCGCCGTTCACTTGCGAAGGTTGAGCTTGGCCAGGAGCGCGTTGTAGCGGTCCAGGTCAGTCGACTTCAGGTACGCGAGAAGCTTGCGACGACGGTTCGTCAGCATGATCAGGCCGCGACGGGAGTGGAAATCCTTGCGGTGGGTGCGCAGGTGCTCGGTCAGGTGGGTGACGCGGGCGGAGATCAGGGCGACCTGGACTTCGGGGGAACCGGTGTCCTTGGCGTCCTGCTGGTGCTTCTTGATGACTTCAGACTTATTGACCGACATGGTGGTGGTTAGTTTTGGGTTGAGGATGGCCGACTTGGGAGAAATTCCCGAAAGCCCCGCCGTTTGGCCGGACTCTCCGTCTGGAACAGGCTTGCGCCTGCCGACCAGCGTGAGAAGGGCTCCGCCCCTCTCCCTAACGAAGTTGACCCATGGAAATGAAGGACCGAAAGGGGGTTAGCAAGAAGGAACTGCCCCACCCTGCCCCCGTCATGAGCGGCAATATAAGCCTGTTTTCCGTCAGTTAGGCAGGTCCAGCCAATAGACGTCTTCCGGGTTGCGCCGGATCGCCGGGAAATGCCACCCGCGGGGCTCCGGGATGATCTCCGAAAGGTCGAAGACCTGGACCGACTTCGGCAACGGCTCGAAAAACAAGGTGAAGCGATAAGGGCGACCGAAGGGCACCGACGTCCAATGCGGATACAGCGAGATGTTCTCGAAGCCGATCAGCGGGCTGGTGTGGGCGGAGTCACGGTCGAGGAGGAACGTGCTCTGCCAGATGCGCAGCGAGTGCGCGTAATGCGGAGCACAGCGCACGTGCACGACGACGGGATCCAAAGGACGGACCGCCGGCTCGACCTCGAGCTCGGGGAGGATGACCGGCGCAGGCGAACGGGGAGAGGGGCTCATCGGTCCGACCATGATGCCCAACGGAGCAAGCACGGCAAGGCGTGGCCGATTAGTCCGTTGACTCCCCTGCCCGTCCAGAGCGTCATAGCGGCCATGGAATCAGGCTCCGACGACCAACCCCGCCTCACCGGCGCCGAGCGCGGCAAGCTGCGCAGCCTCGCCCAGACCCTCGACCCGAAGGTGTTCGTGGGCAAGGCCGGCGTGAACGCGGGCATCGCCAAGCTCCTCGAGGAAGCCTTCCGCAACGCCGACCTGGTCAAGGTCCGCTTCACCGCCGAGCGGGAGGAGATGGACCGGCAGGCCCAGGAACTGGCCAAGCTCACCGAAAGCGAGGTCATCGGCAGCGTCGGCCGCACGGCGACGTTCTTCAAGCTCGGCGCCGACGCCGAATAAACGATGGAAGCCTCGCTGTTTCAGTCACGGCACGAGGCGTTCATCCGGCAGGCGGAGGCTTCGCTCCGGCGCCTGACGCCGGCCGCCGCGACGCGCCCGGCGCGGTTGCACGAAGCGATGCGCTACTCCCTCGAGGCCGGCGGCAAGCGCCTGCGGCCGGTGCTCTGCCTCGCCTCCGCGACCGCCTTCGATCCGCAGGCCGATGCCGCGCACGCCGCGACGGCGCTGGAATGCGTCCACACCTATTCGCTGATCCATGACGACCTGCCGTGCATGGACGACTCGGACCTGCGCCGCGGCCGACCCTCCTGCCACGTTTCCTTCGACGAGGCCACCGCCCTGCTCGCCGGCGACGCGTTGCAACCCCTGGCCTTCGAACTCCTGGCCACCGGCTACGCCTCGAACCCGGCGCTGGCCACCGCCCTCGTGCGCGAACTCGCCGTGACGGCGGGCTCGACGCTGCTCGTCGGCGGACAGGCCGAGGACATGGGCGGCCTCGCCGCCGGCGCCACCGACGACCGGCTGGAGTTCATCCTGCTGGGCAAGACCGCCGCCATGCTGAGCGCCTCGTTCGCCATGGGCGCGCTGGTCGGCGGCGCCGACGCCGCCGACGTCGGGCATTTCCGCCGCGCCGGCCGCGCCGCCGGCATCGCCTTCCAGCTCGTCGACGACCTGCTCGACCTCACCGCCGACGCGGCCGAGCTGGGCAAGCCCGTCGGCGCCGACGCGCAGAACGGCAAGTTCACCTACGCGGGGTTGCACGGCCTCGCGGCGACGAAGGCGCGCATCGAGGCGCTGACCATCGAGGCCGTCGGCCACCTCCGTTCGACCAAGGCCGACACGGCCTTCCTCGTCGAACTGGTCCGCCGGATGTCCGCGCGCCGCGCCTGATCAGTCGTCGAGGCGCCGGCCGCCGGACGGCAGCTGGTCGGGCAGGAAGGCGTAATAGGTGCCGACCCACAGGCGCCACGCGAACGCATGGATGAGCGGCGGCACCACGAAGATCGCCCCCACCGCGAGGCGGACGGCCCACTCGCCGCCGAGCCAGCCGAGACGATACGCCAGGAGGACCAGCGGCAGCGCCCCGAAGGCGGTGAGGCCGTAGTTCCAGACGATGGCGCCCAGGAAGAAGCCCGCCTTGCGACGGAGCGTCATCCCGCAGCCCGCGCAGGTCGCCGGCGTATCCCAGAGGCGGGCCAGCCAGCGGGTGCGGTCGGCCGCGCCTCGGATCGGCGCGCCGCAATCCGGACACCGGCCGCAGGCCGACTTCCAGAAGATGTCCGCGCGGAACTGCATCCCTTCAGGCTATCCGCGGCGACCGCCGAAGCAAGCCAAGCAAAAGGCCGGCCGCCTTGCGGCGGCCGGCCTTGATGGCCGTGCGCGGCGGGACTTACTCGGCGGCCGTCTCGCCCACCTGGAAGCGGGTGAAGCGGACGATCGAGACTTCCTCGCCGACCTTGGTCTTGGCGGCGGCGATGAGCTGCTGGATCTTCTGCTCCGGATCGCGGAAGTAAGCCTGCTCGAGGAGGCACGAATCGGCGAAGAACTTGTCGACGCGGCCGGAGACGATCTTCTCCATGTTGGCGAGCTGACCCTTCTTGCGGCCCTCGGCGGCGACGATCTGCTTCTCGCCGACGGCGATGCGCTTCTCGAGCTCGGCGACGGCCTCGGCGTCGTTCGCGGCCTTCTGTTCGACCAGCTGGCCCTTGTAGTCCTCGACGATGCGCTTGGCTTCCTCGATGGCCTTGTCGGCCTCGGACTTCGTGAACTCGGCGGCGATCTCGCGCTCCTTGGCGACGACGTCGGCGGAGACGTCCTCGCGACGGACGTAACGGGCGTTGTTGGCGACGACCTGCATCGCGAGCTGGCGAGCCAGTTCGGCGACTTCCGGGTTGGCGGCGGCGGCCTGGGTCTTCAGACCCAGCTCGAGCAGGACGGCGATCTTGGCGCCGGTATGGACGTAGGCGGAGACGCGACCCACGCCGGTGGCCTCGAACTTCAGGACGCGGGAGACCTTGAGGTTCTCGCCGATCTTGAGCACCTGGTCGTTGAGGTAATCGTTCACCTTACGGGCCTTGTCGGCGTGGTAAGGCTGGTCGAGGAGCCCGTCGACGCCGTTGGCGGCGGCCTGGCCCACGAGTTCCTTGGCGAGGGCGACGAAGGCTTCGTTCTTGGCGACGAAGTCGGTCTCGCAGTTCAGCTCGAGGAGGGTCGCGGTGCGGCCGTCGGCGGCGACCTGGACGGCGAGGATGCCCTCGCTGGCCTTGCGGTCGGCCTTCTTGTTGCGCGTGGCGACTCCCTTGATGCGGAGGATCTCCACGGCCTTCTCCATGTCGCCGTTGGCTTCGACGAGGGCCTTCTTGCAGTCCATCAGACCCGCGCCGGTTCGCTGGCGCAGATCGTTGACCGTCTGGGCGGTGATAGCGGACATGGCGGGATTACTTGGACTTGCGAGGGCTGGGGCGCTTGGCCGGGGCGGCGCCTTCGACGACGTCGGAACCTTCGTTGGCCTTGAGCAGCTCTTCGGAAATCTGGACTTCGGGCTGGACGGATTCGCCGGCGTTCTGGCGGGCGACCGGGGTCACGGTCTTGCGGTCCTGCGCCACGACCTTGCGGCGGGCGAGGCCGGCCTGGACGGCCTGGGTGAGGACTTCGACCACGAGGCGGATGGACTTCGCGGCGTCATCGTTGCCCGGGACGGGGAACTTGAGGAGGGTCGGGTCGGAGTTCGAGTCGCAGAGGCCGACCACGGGGATGCCGAGACGGACGGCCTCGTTGACGGCGATCTCCTCGAGCTTGGTGTCGACGACGATCATCGCGGCGGGCAGGTCGCGATATTCGAGGAGGCCTTCGAAGTTGCGGGCCATGCGCGACATCTCGCGTTTGACGGACGCCGCTTCCTTCTTGTGCATCTTGGCGAGGGAACCGTCCTGCTCCATGCGGAGATAGGTGCGGTACTTGTCGAGCGAGCGCTTGATGGTCGCGAAGTTGGTGAGCGTGCCGCCGAGCCAGCGGTTCACGGCGAAGGGCATGCCGGTCGACTTGGCGGCCTGGCGCACGACTTCCTGCGCCTGCGGCTTGGTGGCGACGAAGAGCACTTCCTTGCCCTTGGCGGCGGTGTCCTCGATGAAGGCGGCGGCGGCGGCGAGGCACGCGTGCGTCTTCTCGAGGTCGATGATCGACACGCCGTTGCGGTGGTCGAAGATGTACGGACGGCTGCGGGGATTCCAGCGACGGGTCTGGTGTCCGAAGTGGACGCCGGCATCGAGGAGGTCTTTGACTGTGATGTTCATGGTGTTTGGCTCCGTATCCCGTTTCCTGCCGAAGGAGGGGACATTGGATCAGGATGGACTGACTGGGTTTTGGGTTTTGTGTCCGAAGCAATCGGCGGTCGCTTCAAACGGTGGAAAGTGGGTTCAAACACCCCTGCCCGCCCGGTGCAAGCGGGAAAATCAGCCCAAAGGGCCTCCTTTGGAACTGACAGCGTGACCCGCCCTCCGCAGGTTCGGCGCATCGCGATGTCTTGGGCCTACCGGATACTCTTCCCGCTGCTGCTGATTCCGGCCTTACCCTACTATGCCTGGAGGATGCTCCGGCGCGGGGGTTATGGCACGGGTTTCACCCAAAGGCTGGGTTTTTCCCCTCAACCGGGCCCGAAGACCCCCGGTAAGCGGCGCATCTGGATCCAAGCGGTCTCCGTCGGCGAAATCGAGGCCATCGGCCCCCTGCTCCGCCGGCTCAAAGCCACCGGCGCGGTCGAAATCATCCTCACGACCACGACCAGCACCGGCTATCGCCTCGCCAGGGAACGCTATGCCGACGTCGCCGACCGCATCGGCCTCTTCCCGGCCGATCTCTGGCCCTGCAGCGCCCTCGCCTGGAGCCGCCTCCGTCCGGACGCGATCATCCTCGTCGAAGGCGAACTCTGGCCCGAGCACCTCGCCCAAGCCCGCGCCCGCGGCGTCCCGGCCTACCTCGTCAACGGTCGCATCTCCGACAAGTCGTTCGCCCGCCATCTCCGCCTCCGCCGGCTCTCGGCCTACGTGCTGGGGCATTTCCGGAAGATCGCCGCCGGCAGCGAGGAAGACGTCCGCCGCTTCCGCGAGCTCGGCTTCGAAGCGACGCTCACGGGCAACCTCAAGTTCGACGTCGCCAGCGACGCGCCGATGCCCGCCGAGGAACGCGCGCGGCTCCGCGCCGAGCTCGGCTTCGGCGCCGACCCTCGCACGGTCGTGCTGCTCGGCTCCTCGACCTGGAAAGGCGAAGAGACGGCGCTCCTCCGCGTCGTGCGCGACCTGCGCGCCACCGGCGTCGACCTGCGCCTGCTGCTCGTCCCGCGCCATTCCGAACGACGCGCCGAAGTCGCCGCCGAAGCCAGCGCGAGCGGGCTGGCCTGGCACCAGCGCTCGACCGGCGGCGCGAACGCGCCGTCCGGCACGATCGTGCACCTGGCCGACACCACCGGCGAACTGCGTCGGCTCACGCGCGCGGCGGACCTCGCGTTCTGCGGCAAGAGCCTCGCCCCGCACGAAGGCGGCCAGACGCCCGTCGAATGCGCCGCCGCCGGCGTGGCCATGGTCTACGGTCCGCGCATGTCCAACTTCCGCGACATCTGCCGGGGGCTCGAACGGGCGCAGGCCGCGCTCAAGGCCAAGGACGGCGCCGAACTGGCCTCCCTGCTCGCCCGGCTCGTCGGCGACGCCGCCTTGCGCGCCGAGATGGGGCGCCACGGCGCGGCCTGGCATCAAGGGAACCGCGGCGCGACCGAGCGCACGCTGGCCTGGCTGCAGGAAGCTCAGTCGGCCCGGTAGGCTTCGCGCAGACGACGCGCCTGCTCGCGCAGCTCGCCGCCGAGGACGATCTCCCGGGCGCGCCGGGCGCCGGCCGCCGGATCCGCCGCCTTGCCGGCGACCCACAGCGACGCCCCCGCGCTGAGGCAGAGGGTATCCATGAGCCCGTCGGAGACCCCGCCCACGAGCAGGTCGCTGAACATCGCGACGTTCTCCTCCGGCGTGCCGCCGCGCAGGTCGGCGACGGCGCAGGCCTTGAAGCCGAAGTCGCCGGGCAGCCAGACGGCGTCGACGGCGGCGAGTTCGCCGCAGCCGCGCACGCGTACTTCGCCCGCCGTGGTGATCTCGTCCATGCCGCCGCCCGCGCGGGAATGCGTGACGAGACCGCGCTTCACCCCGAGCTCGCCGAGGGTGGCCGCCAGCGGCTCGACCCAGCGTTCGTCGTACACGCCGACGACCATGTGCGCCGGCTGCGCGGGATTGATCAGCGGACCGAGCACGTTGAAGACGGTCTTCGCGCCGCTTTCGGCGATCTTCTTGCGCACGCCGAGCACGGCCTTGAAGGCGGGATGGAAAGCGGGCGCGTAGAGGTAGCAGAAGTTCGCCTGCGCCAGCCCGCGGAGCAGCTGCGCGTCCGGCGCGTCGAGGACGACGCCGAGGCCGGCGAGGAAATCCGCGCTGCCCGACTTCGAGGTGATCGAACGGTTGCCGTGCTTGAGCACCGGCACGCCCGCCGCGGCCACGATCAGCGCGCTGGCCGAGGAGATGTTGAAGCTGCCGGAGCGGTCGCCGCCCGTGCCCACGATGTCGATGCCTCTGGCCGGCCAGTCGCCGAAGTCGGCGCGGCGGGCGAGCGCCCGGTAGGTCTTCGCGAAGCCGGTCACCTCGGCCGCGGTCTCGCCTTTCCGCGCGAGGGCGAGCAGGAAGGCTTCCTTGGCGTCGTCGGCCACCTGCGGCGCGGCCATCGCGGCCGCCGCGGCGGCGGCCTCGTCCGGCGCGAGGTCGCGGCCGGCCGACAAGGCGGCGGTCAGGGCGGGAAGGTCCGTGGCCATGCCGGATTAGCCACGTTCAGGGCGGGCGGGACAAGGGCATTTTCGCCACATGGGGTTTGCAACCGGGGAAAAGCACCCAATGATAAGCCCTATGGACGATGGCGACCACCCCCAGGGCGACTTCGACGGCTCCGGCAACGCCTCATGGGGCGAAGCCGACTGGACCGGCTACCTGCAGCGCAACGACCTCGAGGTGGGCCGCTTCCTTTCCTACTACACGGAGGTCAAGGACCTGCCGGACCGGCTCGACATCAGCGCCCGGCGCATGGGCTGGGAGAACGCCGACTGGGCGCCGGGCGACGGCCCCGAGGAGGCGAACGACGCCGACGACGAAGGTCCCGACCTCCCCTACTGCATCCACCAGCACCCGGTCTACGTCGTGGCCCGCGCCCTCTGCCTGCAGCTCACGCATTCGTTCCACCGCCTCTGCGTCGCCGCCGGTCCCCAGATCACCGCGGTGGACTCGGCCAACATCATGCTCTCCTTCTGGGACGCGCAGCACCAGATGGTCATGGCGATCAACGCCACCGACACCGGCGACCTGCCGCTCGCCCTCGTGCACATGAAGCGCGCGCTGGCCGCGATCAACTACTCGATCGGCCTCACCGCCGGCATCCCGAGCGGGGCCCGCCTCTCGGCGGCCGAAGCCGCGCAGGACATCGAGTCGACGCTGTTCGACCTCCGCGAGGTCTGCCTCCGCGTGATGGCCGACTGCCGCTGGGACGGAAAGAAGAAGTAGGACCTCAGGCCTCGGCCTGCTTGTCCTTCGCCATGAACTGGATCAGGCGGTCGCTGAATTCCTTCGCGGAATCGTGGCCCATGCCGCGCAGGGCCTGCACCATCGCGGCGACCTCGACGAGGCGCGCCATGTCGCGGCCGGGACGGACCGGGATGGTCATGTGCGGCACCTTGCGGCCGAGGATCTCGAAGGTCTCGACCTCGAGGCCCGAACGTTCCTCGTCCATGCCCGGCTGCCAGAGCACGAAGGTGACCACGAGGTCCACGCGCTTCTCGCGACGGACGGAACGGATCCCGAAGATCGAGGCCACGTTGATGATGCCGATGCCGCGGCATTCCATGTATCCGCGGTTGAGCTCCTTGGAGGTGCCCTGCAGTTCGCGGTCGCCGATGAGGGTGACGATGACGTAGTCGTCGGCGACGAGGGAGTGGCCGCGCTCGATGAGGGCCAGGGCGCACTCGCTCTTGCCGACGCCGGAGGCTCCGCGCAGGAGGACGCCGACGCCCTTGATGTCGACCAACGTGGCGTGCAGGTTGGTGCGCGGGGCGAACTTCTCCTCGAGGAGCACGGTGGCCTCGGCCGAGAAGTCCTTCGATTTCAGCTGGGTGCGGATGAGCGGGACGCGGTGGCGGTCGGCGATGCGCAGCAGGAGGTCGTCGACCGGCAGGCCGCGCGAGACGACCACGGCCGGGATCTGCTTGAAGAAGACGTCGTTGAGCAGCTTCTCGCGCACCGGCGCCGTCTGGTCGGAAAGGTAGGCCATCTCGCCCGCGCCGAAAAGCTGCAGACGCTTGTGGGCGAACTCCTTGAAGTAGCCGGTGACCGCGAGCGCGGGACGGTTGAGCGACTTCTCGGCGATCATGTTGTCGAGCCCCTGCTCGCCGGCGAGCAGCTCCATCTGGAGCATGTCCTTGAACGATTCGAAGAACTCGCGGACAGAGACGGATTCCGGGCGGGTGTCGGGAGCGGGGTCGGACATGGCGTCAGAGCTTGAAGCCGTCGCCGAGGTAATGGCGGCGACTCTCGGGATTGTTCACGATCTCGGACGGAGTGCCAGACACAAGCACGCGGCCTTGGTGGATGAGGTAGGCGCGGTCCACGATCGAAAGGGTCTCCCGGACGTTATGGTCGGTGATGAGGATGCCGATGCCCCGGTCCCGGAGCTTGCGGATGATCGACTGGACCTCGGCGACCGAGATCGGGTCCACCCCGCTGAAGGGCTCGTCCATGAGCAGGAAACGGGGGCGGGTCGCGAGGGCGCGGGCGATCTCCAGGCGGCGACGTTCGCCGCCGGAGAGCGTGAAGGCGGCCTGGCGGGCCAGCTTTTCCAGCCCGAGCTCGGCGAGCTGCTCGGCGGCGCGGTCACGACGTTCGCGGGCGTTGAGATCGAGCGTCTCGACGACGGCCATGACGTTCTCCCAGACGGTCAGCTTCCGGAAGACGGAAGCCTCCTGAGGCAGGTAGCCGACGCCGTGGCGGGCGCGCTGCCACATGGGCATGCCCGTGACGTTGCGGCCATCGAGGAAGACCCGGCCGTGGCTCGCCGGGATCAGCCCGACGACCATGTAGAAGGTGGTCGTCTTGCCCGCGCCGTTGGGTCCGAGCAGGCCGACGACTTCGCCCGCCTGCAGCGACAGGCTGACGTCCTGGACGGCGACCTTGGCGTCATAATGCTTGGCCAAGGCCTGCGCCCGGATGACGCCCTTCTCGCTCGTTTCGGCCATGCGGATAGGAGGAAGCGGTCAGCGTCCGTTGTCGAGGTTTTTGACCTCGGGCAACGTGAAGTCACGACCGAGGAAGATCTTCGGACGGACGACCTGTCCGGGGTTGGTCTCGTCGGGCGCGGAGTCCATCCGCCAGGCCCGCGTCCGGATATCGTAGGTGACCTCCTTCGCCGGCACGCCTTCGTTGCCGAGCTTGTCCACGATGCGGGCGTCGCCGATGAGCCGGGCGCTCCCTTTCTCCGGCTGCATCTCCAAGGTGCGCCCCTTGGCGGTCGTGCCGCCGGCGACGACGACCACGTTGCCGCGGCCGACGACCTGACGGGCCACGAGATGGCCGGCCTTGTCCGGCGAAGCCATGCCTTCGAGCAGGTCGCAGGTCGCGTCGGTGCCTTCGGTCTCCATCGCGACCCCGCCGCGCAGGAAGAACTTGGTGAGGCCGGGCGTCGTCAGCACCTCGTGCGCGTCGGCGACGAATTCGACGTTCTTGCCGCCGGTCGCGGTCAGGAAAAGGTGCGGCCGGGTCGGGCCGGCGCCGCCGGACATCGTGAGCAGCCGCGGTCGGCCCGCGAGGGCGTCCCGCGTCAGGACTTCCTCGATCTGCACGGCCGGGGTGAGGTCGATGCGTTCGGCGGCGCAACGCAGGCCGGGCTGGGCATAGCGGACGCGGCCGGAAAGGATGGCCTTGCTGAGCTCGTATTCGGACGGCTTCCCGGGGCGAGGCGTGGCGAAGGCGACCATCTGCTCGGACTCCGTGGTGACGGCGCCGGCGACGTAGCGCACCGCGCCGAGCATCTCGACCTGCATCGCGCCATCTTCGGTCACGACGACGACCTGGTTCGCCTCGGCGAGCCCGGGAGCGGCCCCGACTTCGCCGGCGGGAAGCCGGATGGCGGCGCGGATGCCCGGGGCGGAACGGATCTCGATGCGGTCCTTGAGCGCGTCGGTCCGGATCGAGAAGCCCGCCGCCTCCAGCCCGCGGGCCTCGTGGATCCGCGGCAGTTCCTGCAGGTCCAGGATGCGCTTGGCACGGTCCCAACGGGCCTTGCCGGCCTCGAACTGGTTGCCTTCCAGCCGGCCCTTCACGCCGCCCTCGGCCGTGAGCACGCTCGCGCCGTCGCGACCTTCGGTGGCGACGAGCCGGCGGGCGGTGAGATTGGACTGGGCCGACAGGAACGAGGCGTTGTCCTGCACCTCCACCTGCGACTCGCCCGTGCCCGCGTCGCGGCGGATCGAGACCAGCTCGCCGGCGAGGTCGGCCGGCTCCTGCTGCCGGCGCTGGAGATGGAGCTTCACCTGCTTGCCGTCGCCGGCGAAAAGCTGCGTGAGGCCGAGCTTGGGCTGATGGCGCAGGCGATGCGCGGAGGCCTTCACCTCCGGCTCCTCGAGCTCGACCTGGCCGATGAGCTCGGCCGACTCGTCCTTGGGATCGAAAGTCGCGCGGTCGCCGCGCAGGGTCTGCCGGTCGAGGACCCGCACCACGCGCCCCGAGGCGACGACCGAGCGGCAGGCGGTGTCGCCGCCAGGACCGTCGCTGACGAGGCACTCGAGCCGTTCGCAGGTGATCCGCTCGCCGAAGCGTTCGGCGACCACGCCGCCCTGGAAGACCATCAGCGTGCCGCCTTCGGCCGGCGAGGCGTCCATGCGCGGGGCGCGCAGGCGGAGCCGCCGGGAAAGCGGCTTGGCGAGGTCGAGCTCGGCCACGACTTCGGCGAGGATGGCGAAGCTGTCGCCCTGGGGGGTGGACCGCCAGCTCCAGCCGCGCCCGGTGAGGTTGAACGCCGGGGAGGCGGACTGCACGACGCCCGTGCCTTGGGCCGCGCGCTTGGCGGGCGACATCGTGCCCTGGGGGCTCGTGAAGACGGCCCATGGCTTGCCGCCGCGGAGCGACTGCACCTTGATGACCTCCATGTCCCAAAGGCCGGCCTCGGCGGCGGGGCGCATGAACTTCGCGGTCGCCTCCCAGATCTTCTCGGCCTTCTCGTCCTCGGAGAAACCGGCGAAGGAACCGCCGACGACCTGCCGGAACGAGACGTCTTTCTGCTGCGCCACGGCTCCCGCGGCCAGGCAGAGGCAGAGAAGGAAGGCGCGCATGGCCTTATGTCATCCGTTGGCGAAGGCTAATCAAGCGATTATGCCTTGGGCGACCGCGGGAACGGCCGGTCGGCGACGAACGCGGGCATCTCGGCGGAGGCCAGCACCTCGCCCGCGGCGAGCGGATAACCCGCCAGGAATTCGCCGGCCGGAAGCATCTTGCCTCCCGGCCGTTGCAGCTGCGTGACGACGAGGACGCCGCGACCGCAGGCGACGCGCACGCCGGCGCGATCGGCCGAGAGGACGGCCCCGGGCACGGCCCCGACGGGGACGTCCTCCGACCCCGCGGCGCCGACCTTGATGAGGGCGCCGCGATGCTCGAACGTGGAACCCGGCCACCCCTCGACGGCAAGGATCCGCTGACGCAGGACGGAGGCCGGCTGACGGAAATCCAACGGCGCGTCGGCACGCGCCAGGCGACGGGCATACGTCGCCTTGGCCTCGTCCTGCGGGACGGCGACGGAAGTCCCGGCCAGGATCGCCGGCAAGGCCGAAGCGGCCAGCTCGCCCGCGATGACGCCGAGCCGGGCGCGCAAGGCCTCGCGGCCCTCGCCGGGGCGCACCGAGGTCTTCGCGGCGGCATGGATCGGGCCGGCGTCGAGCTTGCGCACGACCTGCTGCAGCGTGACGCCGGTCTCGGCCAGGCCGAGCGCGAGCGCGCCTTCCACCGGCGTGGCGCCGCGCAGCTGCGGCAGCAGCGAGCCGTGGAAATTGACGAAGCCCAGGCGGGTCGCCGCGAGGAAATCGTCCTTGAGCAGCTGGCCGTAGGCCATCACCACGCCGAGGTCGGCCTGGAGCGAGCCGAGCCGGGCCGCGTCCGCGGCTTCCAGTTTTTCCGGCTGAAGAAGGTCGAGCCCCTCGGCGCGGGCCCAGGCGGCGACGGGGTTCGGCCGCACCTCCTGGCCGCGCCCGGCGGGACGGTCCGGCTGCGAATACACGGCCACCACCTCGGTGTCGGGCAAGGCGCGGGCCGCGGCGAAAGCCGGGAGCGCGATCTCATCCGAACCGAGCAGGACCAGTCTGCGGGGCATGCGTTACTTGCGGGCCTGGCGCGCGGCGCGACCTTTGAGCGAGCGCGGCTTATCCCAGCGGGTGTAGGCTTTTTTGCGGACCGGCGCGTGCTTGCCGCGCGGGTTCTTCGACTTGCCCAGGCGCGGGCCGGACGGACCGATCGCCTTCTTCGGCGTCGCCTCGATGACGGCCTTGCCAGGCACCTTGGCGAGGGGCTTGCGGACCTCGCCTTCCTCGGACGACGGGGAACCGGCGGCGGCGCCGGGACCGCCGGCGCGACGCCCGGTCTGCTTGGGCTTGCCGACGATGTCCAGGAAGAGCGGCACGCCCGCGAGGTCGAAGCTCTCATGCACGCCCTTGACGAGGAAGCGCTGGTAGGCGTCCTCGAGGCGCTCCTCGGAATTGCAGAAGAGGCGGAAACGGATCGGGCGCTTGGAGACCTGCGTCACGTAGTAGCACTTGAAACGCTTGCCCGAGACCATGCGCGGCGGGCGCTTGATCATCAGGTCCTGGATGACGCGGTTCAGGCGGCCCGTGGAGATGGCGGTGCCCGCGCGGACGAAGACGCCTTCGGCGGCGTCGAGCATGTCCTCGGCGCGCAGGCCGGTCTGGGCGGAGACGAACAGGATCGGCGGCTCCGGCAGGAAGAAGAGCTCGCGGCGGATGGCCGAACGGAACTTCGCGCGGAATTCCTCCTCGTCCTCGAAACCGTCGATGTTCTTGTCGCGGAAGGCCTTCTTCGCGAGGTCCCACTTGTTGACCACGAGGACGAGGCCGCAACCGAGGAGCGCGAGCTCGCCCGCGAGCTGCTTGTCGATGCGGGTCACGCCCTGGCCGGCGTCGAGCACGAGGAAGACCACGTCGGTCTCGGCGAGGATCTCGTCGGAACGGACCTGGGAGTAGAAATCAAGGGTGTCGCGCTTGTTGGCGGTGCGGCGGCCGGCGGTGTCGACGAGCGAGAACTTCGCCTGCGAGCCGTCGGCCTTGGTGCGCGAAAGCCCGGCGCGCACCGGATCGCGCGTGGTCCCGGCGACCTCGCTGACGATGAGGCGGGAGGCGCCGAGCAGGCGGTTGCCGAGGGAGCTTTTGCCGACGTTCGGGCGGCCGGCGAGGGCGAGGCGGATCGGGCGCGGGCCTTCCTCGCGCGGGGTCGACGGCTCCGGTCCGAGCAGCTTGACGATCAGCGCCTGCAGCTGGGGGATGCCCCGGCCGTGCTCGGCGGAGATGAGGAGCGGCTCGCCGAAACCGAGCTCGAAGAATTCGGCCATCAGCCCGTCGCGTTCCTCGGTGTCGGCCTTGTTGGCGACCACGAGGACCTTCTTGCCGGCCTGCCGCAGCTTGGCGGCGACCTCCAGGTCGAGCGGGGCGCAGCCTTCGGAGGCGTCGACGACCAGGAGCACCAGCGCGGCCGCCGCGAGGGCGAAGTCGACCTGCTCTTCGACGGCGTCGGCGATGATCTTGGGCGTGAGCTCGGCGCGGTACAGGCCGATGCCGCCGGTATCCATCAAGGTGTAGCGGCCTTCGAAGACGTCGGACGTGATGAGGTCGCGCGTGACCCCGGGCTGGTCGTGCACGATCGAGATGCGGCGGCCTACCAGGCGGTTGAACAGGCGGCTCTTGCCGACGTTGGGACGGCCCACGATGGCTACCGCGCGGGAAATTTCAGTGTTCCGTTCCATGGGAGGACAGTCGGGGCTACCCGCCCGCCTAGCAAGCAAGGACGCTCAGCGGCGCGGAATGGAGTCCAGGAAGCGGGCGATGCGCTCGCCGGCCTCGTGGATCCGCTCGTAGCTGGTCGAGAAGGAGGCGCGGCAGAAACCGGCGCCGGCGGCGCCGAAAGCCGTGCCCGGGACCATGGCGACCTTCTGCTGCTCGAGGAGCTTCTGGGCGAAGGTCAGGGAGTCCATGCCCGTCGAGGTGATGTCAGGGAAGGCGTAGAACGCGCCGCGCGGAAGGTGGCACTTCAGGCCGAGCTCGTTGAAGCGGCGGACGATGAAGTCGCGGCGCTCGCGATACTTGTCGCGCATGTGCAGCATCGAGTCACGGCCGTTGCGGAGCGCCTCGACGGCGGCTTCCTGGCTCATGATGGGGGCGCACATGATGCCGTACTGGTGCACCTTGAGCATGCCGTCGATGACGGCGGCCGGGCCGCAGGCGTAGCCGATGCGGAAACCGGTCATCGCGAAGGCCTTCGAGAAACCGTGCAGGAAGACGGTGCGCTCGCGCATGCCGGGCAACGAGGCGATGGAGACGTGATCGCCCTCGAAGGTGAGCTCGGAGTAGATCTCGTCGGACGCGACCAGCAGGTCCTTCTCGACGGCGAACTTCGCGATGGCCTCGAGCTTGGCGCGGTCGGCGGTGCCGCCGGTCGGGTTCGTCGGGAAGTTCAGGATGAGCAGCTTGCAGCCGGGCTGCCAGGCGGCGCGGAGCGCGGCCGGATCGAGCGCGAACTGGTCGGCGGCGACGGTGCGGATCGGGATGGCCTCGGCGTGGCAGAGCGTGACGCTCGGCGCGTAGCTCACGTAGCAGGGCTCGTGGTAGAGGACCTTGTCGCCGGGGTTCAGCGTGGCGCGGAGCAGGATGTCGAGGGCCTCGGAGACGCCGATGGTGCCGAGGATCTCGGTCTCGGGGTCGTATTCCGGTCCGTAGTGCCGGGCGACGTAACGGGAGATCTCCTCGCGGAACTGCTGCGTGCCGCGGTTATCCGTGTAGGAGGTGCGGCCCTTCTCGAGCGAGGCGATCGCGGCTTCGCGGATGTGGTAAGGGGTGACGAAGTCGGGTTCGCCGATGCCCAGGGACACGGCGTCCTTCATCTTCGACACGATGGCGAAGAAATCGCGGATGCCCGATTTGGGCAAGGTCGCGACATGTCGCGCCACGAAACGGCCGGAAGGATCCATGATCAGGCTGGGCTCAGGGGCTGACCGAGGGCTGGTCGCGACGGGAACCTTCGGCGTTCACGATGAAACCGTCCTTCTTGTAGGCGCGGAGGAAGAAATGGGTGGAGGTGCCCTGCACGCCGTCGATGCGGGCGAGGCGCTCATGGACGAAACCGGCCACCTTGTAGAGGTTGTCGGCCGTGACGACGACGAGCAGGTCGTAGCCGCCGGACATCAGGTAGCAGCTTTCCACCTGCTCGAAGGCGGAGATGCGTTCGGCGATGCCGTCGAAGCCGCCGACGCCTTCGGTGCGGATCTTGATCTCGATGACCGCGCGGACGCGATGCTCGGACTCGTAGCCGGGGTTGAGCACCGGGCGCATGCCCAGCAGCACGCCTTGCTTGCGCAGGGCCGCGAGCTCACGGTCCACGGCTTCGGCGCCGAGGCCGAGGATCTTGCCGATCTGGGCGGTGTCGAGGGCTTCCCCGTCGAGGATGAGCTTGAGTACGGAGTTCATGGCGGAAAATCAGGCCGGCTTGACGGCGCGGCGGGCGCGGACGGCGGCGGCGAGGCCGTCGAGGACCGGGACGGTCTCCTGGAAGGAGATGCACGCGTCGGTGATGCTGCAGCCGTAGGCGGAGGCGTCCTTGCCCTTCCAGTCCTGGCGGCCTTCGACGAGGTGGCTTTCGATCATCACGCCGGCGATCACGCGCGAACCCGCGGCGACCTGGGCGGCGATGTCCGCGGCGACGAGCGGCTGACGGCGATGGTCCTTCGAGCTGTTGCCGTGCGAGCAGTCGATGACGAGGCGCGAGGCGAGGCCGGCCTTCTGGATGCGGGCGGCGGCGTCGGTGACGAACTCGGCGCCGTAGTTCGGACCGGTGCGGGAGCCGCCGCGCAGGATGACGTGGGCGTCGGGATTGCCCGCGGTCTGGAAGATGGCGACGACGCCTTCCTTCGTGACGGAAGGGAACCAATGGGACGAACGGGCCGAGAGACAGGCGTCGACGGCGACCTGGATCGAGCCGTCGGTGCCGTTCTTGAAGCCGACCGGCATCGAGAGGCCCGAGGCGAGCTCGCGATGGATCTGGCTCTCGGTCGTGCGCGCCCCGATGGCGCCGTAGGAGACCAGGTCGGCGACGTACTGGGGCGTGATCGGGTCCAGGAACTCGGTCGCGGCCGGCAGGCCCATCTCGGCGATCTGCGCGAGCAGGCCGCGGGCGAGCCGGAGACCGTCGTTGATCCGGAAGGAGCCGTCGACCTGCGGGTCGTTGATGAGGCCCTTCCAGCCGACGGTGGTGCGGGGCTTCTCGAAGTAGACGCGCATGACGACCAGGAGGTCGGCGGCATGCTTCCGGGCTTCCTTCTGCAGAAGGGCGGCGTACTCCAGGGCGGCCTTGGTGTCGTGCACCGAACATGGGCCGACGATCACCATCAGGCGGTCATCCTGGCCGGAAATGACCTTGGCGGCGTCCTTGCGGGCGCCGGTGACGACCTCGGTCGCCTTCTCGGACGCCGGGAGATCCTGGAGCACGAGGGCGGGAGTCAGCAGGGGGTGCTGGCTGCGAATGCGAAGGTCGTCCGTATTATGGTACATCGGGTGAAGGGCCTTTCCCTAGGGGAAAAGAGGGTAAATGAAGGGCTCCGGGGCCCCGATGTCAATGACGCGTCCCTTGTTGACGCGAGGGGGTTTCAGTATCAAAAGTGTCTCAAATCGGCATGCCCAAGCCTCTTGCCAGTGAATCGCCGGAGCAATCCGGAGCCTTCAAGGCCTTCATCGCCCAGAAGGGGCTGCGGGCCACCCGCCAGCGGATGGCCGTCTTCGAGGCCGCCCGGACCATCCAAGGCCACTACACCGCCGAAGACCTGCTGAAGAAGGCCCGCTCCCTCGACCGCAGCGTCTCCCGCGCCACGATCTACCGCGCCATCCCCCTGCTCATCGGCAGCAGCGTGATCCGCGAGGTCGATGTCGGCCGCGACCACAAGTACTACCTCGCCGAAGCCGGCAGCGCCGCGTTCCGCGCGCAGCTCGTCTGCGAAAGCTGCGAGACGATCGTCGAGGTCGAGGCCCCGTTCATGGAATGGTACGGCAAGGCCGTCGCCGCCAAGCACGGCATGCGTCCCATCTCCCAGAAACTCCAGGTCACCGCGCTCTGCGAACGTTGCCAGAAGCGCAAGGCCGCCCGCCCATGATCGCCTACCCTTCCGCCTCCGTCTTCCCTCCCCTGCCGCTCGGCGGCACGCCGCTGTCCGACCTGCAGAAGGAGGTCATCGCCCTGAAAAAAGCCAAGGACGCGATCATCCTCGCGCACAACTACCAGTGCGAGGACATCCAAGGCGTGGCCGATTTCGTCGGCGATTCGCTCGGCCTGGCCTACAAGGCCGCCGAGGCGAAGCAGTCCACCATCGTCTTCTGCGGCGTCCATTTCATGGCCGAGACGGCCAAGATCGTGAACCCGACCCGCCGCGTCCTGCTGCCCGACATGGCCGCCGGCTGCTCGCTGGCCGACTCCTGCCCCGCCGCGAAGCTCGCGGCCGCCAAGGCCGCCGACCCTTCGCTCTACGTCGTCGCCTACATCAACTGCAGCGCGGCGGTGAAGGCCCTCAGCGACGTCATCGTCACCAGCGGCAACGCCTCGAAGATCGTCAGCCGCGTGCCCGCCGACCGGAACATCCTCTTCGTGCCCGACCAGAACCTGGGCCGCTGGGTCTCGGGCAAGACCGGCCGTTCGATGCAGCTCTGGCCGGGCAACTGCTACGCCCACGTGCAGTTCACGCCGGGCGCCCTGCTCCGCACCAAGGCCGCGCACCCCGGCGCCCCCGTCGTCGCCCACCCCGAATGCACCGAGGCCGTGCGCGAGATGGCCGACATGGTCTGCTCGACCGAGCTCATGGTCGGCTGGTGCAAGCAACAGACCGCCGACACGATCATCATCACCACGGAGTCCGGCATGATCCACCGCCTCCGCAAGGAAGTGCCCGGCAAGACGTTCGTGGCCGCCCCGACCGACCGTTGCTCGTGCAACGATTGCCGCTTCATGAAGATGAACACGCTGACGAAGCTGCGCGACTGCCTGCGCGACGGTTCGCCGGAGATCCTGATGGAAGAGAGCGTGCGCGTGGCCGCCGAGATTCCGCTCCGCCGGATGCTCGAGTGGAGCAAATAGGGCGAAAGCGCCGCTTTTTATCGGCAATAGGGTGAAAAAAGTTTTACCAAAGTTTGACAATTCGTTTTATTATAAAAGGTTGTGGGCACTGGTGACGCTTTAAAATCAGAAGTCATCGCCACATGGGCAAAGACACGCGCTCAAAACCTTTCATGAAAATCGACCTCGATCCCTCCGCCTTCGCCTCCAAGGACGCCTACGTCCGCGCCGCCCTCTCCAAGGCCCGCGACCTGGCCGTCCAAGCCTGGGAAGACGAGCACAGCGAACGCCAGTCCCTCATCGAGCGCGAAGTCGCCGGCCTCTCGAAGCCCGAGCTCGCCAAGCGCCTGATCAAGCTGCTCTCCCGCCCCAACCGCGCCCGCGCCCAGATCTCGGACAGCATGCGCGCCAAGGCCCAGAACATGCGCAAGAAAGGCGCCCCGGTCCGCGAGATCGCCGCGGAGCTCGGCATCTCGATCCCGTCGGTCTACAACATCACCAAGGACTAACCTTGCCCGCCGTTCCCGCTTCGCCGAAGGTGTCGGCGATGCAGGAATGGAACCGCGGCGACCCGTCGAAAGCCCCCGCCCGCGCGCCCTTGGCCCGCGGCGGGAAGCTGGACGCGCCTAACCTCATCGCGGCCTACCGGGCGGGGATCTTCCCCTGGTACTCCGCCGGCGAACCGGTCAAATGGTGGTGCCCGGACCCGCGCTTCGTGATGCGCCCGGCCGACTTCCGGCTGACGGACAGCCTGAAGAAGACCCTGCGCAAGAAGGGCTGGGCGGTCACCTTCGACCGGCAGTTCGAGACGGTGATGCGCCGTTGCTCCGAAGTCCCCCGCCCGGGACAGGACGGCACCTGGATCACCGAGGAGATGATCGCGGCCTACTGCGAACTGCACCGCCTCGGCATCGCCCATAGCGTCGAGGTCAGTTGGGAAGGCCAGCTCGTCGGCGGGCTCTACGGCGTCGCCCTCGGCCGGCTTTTCCACGGCGAATCGATGTTCCACCTGAAGGCCGACGCGTCGAAGGTCGGCTTCGCGACGCTCGTCGCCCGCCTGCGGGCCTGCGGCTACCGCCTCATCGACTGCCAGGTCCCCACCCCGCACCTAGGCAGCCTGGGCGCGTTCCTCATCGACCGCGAAGAATTCCTCGAGGTGGTCAGAAGGTTCCGCGACCAGCCGCCGGCCGGCGACGCCTTCGCGCCTACTCCGGCTTCGGACGCGACTTGAGCAGCGCGCGGGCCTCGCGCTCGTAGACGCGCTCGACGATCACGCAGAGCTGCTGCAAGGAACGTCCGTCGGTGTAGACGGCGATCCCGGCCTTCATGTAGGCCTGCTCGCGCTTCTTCATCAGTTCGCGGATCTTCGCCTCCGGGTCTTCGCCCTTGAGCAACGGACGGCGCGAGTTGCCGGCGGTGCGGCGCAGGATGGTGTCCACCGAGGCGAAGAGCGTGACGACGATGCCTTTGGAGCGGACGAGTTCCCCCATGCCGGGCGGGACGACCAGGCCGCCGCCGCAGGCGATGACGGCCCCATTGGGCGGGAGAAGGCTCTCGACCACCTGCCGCTCGAGCGCGCGGAAATGCTCCTCGCCATGTTCGGCGAAGATGTCGGCGATCGAGGCGCCGGCCAGCTTCTCGACGAGCTCGTCGGTGTCGTAGAAACGACGGCGCCAGCGCTTGGCCAGCTGGCGTCCGAGCGCGGACTTCCCCGTGCCCATGAATCCGGCGAGGATCAGGTTCGGGGAGTCTTCCTTGTTCGCGACAGGCGCCATGCGGACATAGCAAACCCCCGCCCGCCTCTCGGCAAGCGACAAGCGTCAGGGCGGGATTACTTGGCCGGCAGGGCGTCGAGCGCGGCCTTGGCCTTGGGCGCCAGGCGTTCGGAAAGCCCTTGCGAGGCTTCCGTCAGCATGGCGCGATCGGCTTCGGCGAAGAAACGCGGGACGGCCGCCCAGGCGGCTTCGGTCAGCTCGTTGGCAGGCCCTTTGAGCAAGGGCGCCAAGGCTTCCTTCAGCGCGAGCCGGCTCTTGCCGACGCGGTTCGCCCGGACGGCGACGAGCCGCACCCAGGCGGCCTTGGCGGCGAGCGAAGTCCCCGCGGGAGCGGCGGGCAGATGCTTGGTGGCGATATTCGAAGGCAGGCGCAGGATCTCGTCCTCCACTTCCTGGACCTGCGAACGCTGCGTCAGCTTAGCCAGGCGTTCCCACAGGATGGGAGCGGCGGCGGAAGGGCTGAGCCGGCGCAGGAGACGGTTCGCGCGCTGGGCGGTGGCGAAATCCTCGTGCCCGGTGAGCGCGACGAGCTCGTCGACGGTCAGCGGGTATTCCTTCGGACTGCGGCGCTGATCGAGCAGCCGCTCCAGCTGGGCCAGCTTGGTCTCGGGCGTGGTGCCTTCCGGGGCCTCATATTGGTTGGGCTGCTTCGGACCCAAGGGAAGCTGCGGCTTGTAGGCGGGATCCAGCAGCAGGACCTGCGCGAGCGCGGATTGGACTTCGGGGTCGGCGGCGGCCTTGGCGGCGGCGCGGACGCGCTCGAACCACGCCTTGGCCTCAGGCGAGGCCTTGGGGAAGCCGCGGGAATGGTCGAAGATCGCCTGCTGGGCGGCGAGACGCTTCTCGGGGACGGCGAGGTCGGCGAAGGTCGCGTCGGACGGCGCCTCGGCGGCGGAACCGACCACGCAGGCGGCGCAGGCGAGAAGGAGGGAAAGAGTCTTCATGATCGGAGGAGGACGGCGGCGGCGCTCAGAGGGACCAGTTGCCCCGGAGGGCCGGCGAGTGGAGATGGTTGGCCTGGTCGTCCCCGACGAAGCCGCTGGCGTCGGCCTTGAACGTGAGCTTGCGACCGAGGCGGACGCTGAGGGCGGCGAGGTTGACGAGCGTCGAGCTGCGGAAGGCCTCGTTCACGCCGTAGCCGAACGGACGCTTCTCGCGGGCGCACAGGTCGAAATCATCCTCCTGATACTCCGGCAGCGGGAACTCGGCGGCCTTGGCGAGGAGCTCCGGGCGGCTGCAACGCATGCCGGCGAAGAGCTTCCCGTTGGGTCCTTCCAGGAAGGGATTGTCGGGATTACGCTCGGCGAGTTCCGATTCAAGGATGATGCGGGTGCCGTCCTTGTAGGTCAGGGTGACGGTCTTCCAGACGCCGCAGGCCATGGCATCCTGCGGCGGGGCGTCGCATTCGACGGTCACGGGAGATTCGTTGTCCTTGCCGAGGAAGTACTGCACCGGGTCGAGGAAGTGCTGGCCCATGTCCCCCAGGCCGCCTTGGTCGAAGTTCCAATAACCGCGGAAAGAACCATGGCAGCGGTGCGGGTGGTAAGGGATCAGCTGGGCGGGCCCGCAGTACATGTCCCAGTTGAGGTGCGCGGGCACCGGCTCGGGCTTGAGGTCGGGCCGGCCGGTCCAGAGGTTGACCTTCCACTGGATACCCCCGACGGGCGCGAGGCGGACGGTGAGCGGACCGCCGAGCACGCCGCTGGCGACCACGCGACGGATCTCGCGGGCGGGGCCGACGCCGTAGTAGTTGGTGCGGTTGAGCCGGAACCAGGTGTTCACGCGGAACGGCACGCCGGTCTGCTGCACGACGCGGCTGAGGGCGATGCCTTCGCCGATCGTGCGCGTCAGGGGCTTCTCGCACCAGACGGCCTTGCCGCGGCGGGCGGCCATGGCGGCGATGACGCCATGCCAATGCGGCGGCGTGCACACGTGCACGACGTCGGCGTCCGGCAGCGCGATCACTTCGCGGAAATCCCCGGCCGTCAACGGCGTGCCGCCGCCGGCCTTGGTGATCCGGTCGAGCTTCGTCTGCATGCGCTGGGCGTCGACGTCGCAGATGCCGATGATCCGGTTCTTGCCGGTCATGCGCGGCTCGGAGTGCATCGCGGAGATGCCGCCGCAACCGACGATGACGTGGTTGAGGGTCTCGCTCGGCGGAACGAAGCCTCGGCCGAGGACATGGCGCGGGATGATCGTGAAGCCGAGGGCGGCGACGGCGGCCTTACGCAGGAAAGAACGACGGGGTAATCGCATACGGGGTGTTATGCGGAGAAAAGACCTCGTTCAATCATGATAGTTCCCCCGACGCGGACGAAAGGGGCTATATGCTGATAATCCGCCGTTAAAAGGCCGCCGCGTTTTGCTTTTCACGCAAAGCCCTTCACCTTCGGAAGATGCCGCAGCCTGCCACGCCTCCCGCGCCCTCCCTGGCGGAGTTGGCGCGCCTGCGCACGGCGATCCGGCAGACCGCGACGGTCCCTTTCTACGCCACGCCGGAATGGCAGGCCGCCTTCGCCCTGCCGTCGCCCCGGCTCACGGACCTGCCGCGCATCACCAAGAGCCAGCTGCGCGAGCACTCCCCCGAAGGATTCCTGCCCGCCGGCCTGGACCTCAGGACGCTGCTCGACCAAGGCCTGATCGAGGAGGAAAGCACCTCGGGCACCTCCGGCGCCAGCGTCCGCGTCGTCTTCGGCCGGACCTGGTGGGCGGAGCAGGAACGCCGCGCCTTGGCGCGCAATCCCTTCCTTGCCGGCCTCCTCGACGCCGGCACCGACCTGCGTCGCGCCGTGCTCACGACGCCGGGATGCAGCGGCGTCAGCTGCTATAACCGTTGGCTCAGCCTCGAGCAGCGCACCATGGGCGAAAGCCTCTTCGTGAACCAGTCGCGCATCCCGTTCACCTTGGGCGAAGCCAAGCTGGCCGGCATGGCGAAGGAAGTCGCCGACTGGTCGCCCGCCTTCCTCGACGTCGACCCGGTCCACGGCGCCTGGTTCGCCCTCTACTGCGAGCGCCACGGCCACCGCTTCCCTTCCCTGCGCTTCATCGTGACGAGCTACGAATACACGAGCGTCGTCCATCGGGCCATCATGGAGCGCGTCTTCGGGGTGCCCGTCATCAACCTCTACGGCTCCAGCGAGACCGGGCACCTGCTCGTCGAGCATGACGGCGTGATGCGGCCCGGCGAGGAGACCGCCCTGCTCGAGAGCACCGCGGACGAGGGCGTCGGCGAGCTGCTGGTCACGACGCTCTCCAACCCTTACCTGCCGCTCCTCCGTTACGAGATCGGCGACTTCGTGGAGCGCCTGCCGGACGGCTATCGCGTGCACGGGCGCAAGCGCGACGCCCTCCGCGCCGCCGACGGCCGCGTGCTCACCACGCGGCTGATCGACCAGGCCTTCGCCGACGTCGCCGGCATCGCCCACTACCAGCTGCGCCAGAAGCCCGACGGCTCCGCCCGTCTCCTCCTCCTGCCGGAGACCGCAGGCGACGCCCTGAGCTCGGCCCAAGCCAAGCTCACGGCCGAACTCGGACGCGTGCTCGGCGCCGAAGTCGCCGCGGAATCCGTCGGCCTGATCGCCCCCGAGGATTCGGGCAAATTCCGCCTGACGGTCCGCGAAGCGGCCTGAACGGGGCGATTACCGCCCTTGAAGGGGGCTTTCGGGCTGGAAAAACCCCTGCCCACCCGCCAAGGTGGTTTTTTCACCACCATGGAAGTCTACATCGACGGCAAGTTCTACCCCAAGGCCGAGGCCAAGATCTCGGTCTTCGACCACGGCTTCCTCTATGGTGACGGCATCTTCGAAGGCATCCGCCTCTACAAAGGGTGCGTCTTCCGCCTGGACGAGCACCTGGAGCGCCTCGAGATGTCCGCCAAGGCCCTCTGCCTCGAGATGCCTTGGACGCGCAAGGAGATCGCCGAGATCGTCTGCGAATCCTGCCGGCGCAACAACCTGACCGACGGCTACATCCGCCTCGTGGTCTCGCGCGGTTTCGGCGACCTCGGCCTCTCGCCGAAAAACTGCCCGACCCCGTCGATCGTCTGCATCGCCGACACCATCAAGCTCTATCCCGAGGAACTTTACACCACGGGCATGCGCATCATCACGGCCCCGACGCGGCGCATCAGCCCGGCCGCCCTGCCGCCGATGATCAAGTCCCTCAACTACCTGAACAACATCATGGCGAAGATGGAGGCCCAGCAGCACGGCTTCCACGAGTGCCTCATGCTCAACGAGCAGGGCTACGTCTCCGAGTGCACCGGCGACAACGTCTTCCTCATCCACAAGGGCCGCCTGATCACCCCCGCCTCCCATGCCGGCGCCCTCGTGGGCATCACCCGCCAGGTCGCCCTGGAGATCGCCGCCGCCCTCAAGATCCCGACCGTCGAGACGAACATCACGCGCTACGACGTCTGGAACGCCGACGAATGCTTCCTCACCGGCACCGCCGCGGAGGTGATCCCGGTCATCGAGGTCGACGCGCGCAAGATCGGCACCGGCAAGCCCGGCCCCGTCACCGCCAGCATCCTCGCGGAGTTCCGCAAGAAGGCTTCGCGCGAAGGCCAGATGATCCGCTGAGGCCGCCTGCGCCCCGCCGCGCATGCCCCCCGAACCCGCCGCGCCGACCGACGACAGCCGTGACGCCACGCTGCGGCGGCTGCTGCGCATCGCGTGGTCCTACCGGTCGGACTGCCTGCAGCTGCTCGGCCTGCAGCTGGCCGTCGTCTTCCTGACCGTCGCCGTCATCGCGCTGGCGGGCGTCGGCATCGACTTCGTCCGGCACTGCGCGGACCGCTCCGTCCCGGCCCCCGCGCTGCCTTTCTTCGTGCCGGCCGACGCCTCGGACAAGGCCGTGTTCGTCTGGCTCGGCGCCGGCATCCTCGTCGCCGCGCTCCTGCGCGCGACGATCTCGTTCGTCTTCGGCCTCGTCTCCGTGCGCTTCCTGCACGGCCGCATCGTCGTCAACCTCCGGTCGCAGGTCTTCGCCAAGCTGCAGCAGCTGAGCTTCCGCTTCTTCGATTCCAACGCCAGCGGCTCGATCATCAACCGCGTGACCTCCGACGCGCACGCGATCCGGCTCTTCATCGAAGGCGTCCTGCTGCAGCTCGCCATCATCGCCATCACGCTGGCGGCGTGCGCCCTCTACATGCTGCGCACGGACTGGCGCCTGACGCTGGCCTGCCTCTCGGTGCTGCCGTTCCAGGTCTGGTTCGCGATCCGCTTCTCGCGCAAGGTCCGCCCCGCCTACGAGGAGAACCGCGACCTGATGGACCGCATGGTGCTGGGGTTCTCCGAGAACGTGCAGGGCATCCAGGTCGTGAAAGGTTTCGCCCTCGAGCCGCGCGTGCAGGCGCGCTTCGCCGGCTGGAGCGAGGCCATCCGCGTCCAGAAGCGCAAGGTCTTCGGCGAGATCGCCCTCTTCTGGCCGGTCATCGACGGGCTCAACCGCCTCTCCATGGCCATCCTCATCGGCTACGGAGGGTGGATGGTCGCGCGGGGCGAGATCGCCCTGGGGACCGGCCTGGTGGCCTTCGCCGGCCTGCTGCAGCAGTTCTCCGCGCAGGTCACGACGCTGGCGGCGGTGGTCGACAACGCGCAGGTCTCGCTCGCGGGAGCCAAACGCATCTTCGAGATCCTCGACACCGACCCGGGCGTCGCGACCGCGCCGGGCGCCGCCTCGCCCGGCCGCTTCCTCGGCCGCGTCGCGTTCGAGGACGTGAGCTTCGAGTATCAGGAGAACGCGACCGTGCTGCGCGCGCTTTCGTTCGTCGCGGCGCCCGGCCAGCGCATCGCCATCGCCGGCGCCACGGGCTCGGGCAAGTCCGCCCTGCTCTCCCTCATCCCGCGCTTCTACGACCCGCGCTCCGGCCGCGTGACGCTGGACGGCCACGACATCCGGACGCTGCCGCTGCCGGAGCTCCGCCGCCAGGTCGGCATGGTCTTCCAGGAGAACTTCCTGTTCTCGAACACCATCGCGGCGAACATCGCCTTCGGCCACCCCGACGCCACCCAGGAGCGCATCGAACGGGCCGCCCGCATCGCGGGGGCCCATGCGTTCATCGCGGCCCTGCCCGAGGGCTACGAGACCTTCCTCGGGGAAGGCGGCGTCAACCTCTCCGGCGGCCAGCGCCAGCGCATCGCCATCGCCCGCGCGCTGCTCCTCGAACCGACGGTGCTCCTCCTCGACGACCCGACCTCGGCCATCGACCCGGAGACCGAGAAGGAGATCATGGAGGCGATGGAGGCCGCGATGGTCGGCCGCACCACCTTCATCGTGGCCCACCGCCTCAGCACCTTGCGCCGGGCCGACCAGATCCTCGTCCTCGAGCACGGCAGGCTGGTGCAAGCCGGCACGCACGCGCAGCTCATGGCCCAGGACGGCCATTATCGCCGCGCCATCCTGGTCCAGTCGGAAGGAGCCGCCGCATGAGCAAGGATCGCCTCGAGATCGCGGTCCGCCGCATCCGGCCGGACGAGGAGGAACCGGACCGGCTCCCGCTGCGCTGGTCGACCATCGCCCGCCTCCTCGCCTTCACCGGTCCGCACCGCCTGCAGCGCAACACCTTGCTCGTGCTCTGCGTCTTCCGCGCGATGGCCCTGCCGGGACTCGCCTGGCTCGTGGGGCTCATCATCAAGGGCCCCGTGGCCGCCGGGGACGGCGCCGCGACCCTCCGCGCCCTGGCCTTGTTCACGGCCTTCTTCGTCGTCGCGGACGTCGCCCTGTACTGGCGCATCCGCCTCGCCCACCAGATCGGCGAGAACGTCCTGCGCGACCTGCGCGACCGGCTGATGGCCCATCTGCTGACGCAGCCGTTGTCGTTCTTCCACGCCCGGCGGCACGGCAGCCTGATCAGCCGCATGATCTCGGACATCGAGGCCATGCGCAACGGGATCCAGAACAACTTCTTCATCACGTTCGTCTCCCTCGGGCAGATGACCTGCGCGGCCGCGCTCATGCTGCTGGCCAACCCGCGGCTCTTCCTCGTCCTGCTGGCGATCGTGCCCTGCCTCCTGCTGGTGCACGGCTACTTCCGGGGCAAGATCCTCCACGCGTCGCGCGTGCAGCAGGAGACCTTCTCCCGGGTCACCTCGGCCCTGGCCGAGACCGTCCAAGGCATCCGCGTGACGCAGGGCTTCGCCCGCGAGGACACCAACGCCGGCATCTTCACCCGGCTCGTGCGCAGCCTCGCGGGCAACGTCGTCAAGACCGCCAGCCTCACGGCCCTCTACCTGCCGCTCCTCGAACTGAACGCCCAAGGCTTCATGGCCGCGCTCATCGGCGTCGGCGGCTGGGCCGCCCTTTCCGGCACCGGCACGGGCCTCGGGGACCTGGTGACGTTCTTCTTCCTCGCCGACCTCTTCTTCTCGCCGATCACCATCATCGGCACGCAGCTCTCCGAAGCCACGCTCGCGATGGCCGGCGCCGAACGCTATTTCCGGCTGCTCGACACCCCGCCGGCCTGGACGGACAAGGCGGCGGCCGCCGAATGTCCGCCCTTGCGCGGCCATGTCGAGTTCCGGGACATCCACTTCGCCTACGTCCCGGACCGCCCTGTCCTGCATGGCATTTCCTTCGTCGCCCAGCCGGGTCAGGTCATCGCGTTGGTCGGCCACACCGGCTCGGGCAAATCGACCATCATCGGCCTGCTGGCGAAGTTCCAGCTGCCGCTCAAGGGTCAGGTGCTGGTGGACGGACACGACCTCGCCGATGTCCGCCAGGAGACGCTCCGCCGCCAGATGGGCTTCGTCTTCCAGCAGAACTTCCTGTTCGCGGGCACGATCGCGGAGAACGTGAAGGCGGCCCGCCCTGACGCGACCGACGAGGAGATCCGCCAGGCCTTCCGGGACCTGGATTGCCTCGACCTCATCGAGGACCTTCCCGCCGGCATCCACACGCCTTGCTCCGAGAAGGGCCGGGGCCTCTCGATGGGCCAGCAGCAGCTCGTCGCCTTCGCCCGCGCCCTGCTGGCGAATCCGCGCATCCTCGTGCTCGACGAGGCCACCAGCGCGGTCGACACGCTGACCGAAGCGCGCCTGCAGGTCGCGCTCGCGCGCCTGATGAAGGGCCGCACCTGCTTCGTGGTGGCCCACCGCCTCAGCACGATCCGCCGGGCCGACCGCGTGCTGGTGCTCGAAGAGGGTCGCATCGTCGAACGCGGCACGCATGAGGAGCTCCTCGCCTTGCGCGGCGCCTACGCGGGCCTGCACCGGGACTTCCTCAGCTCGACGACCTGAGGCCGCCTATTTCGCCGGCGGACCGGCGCCGAAGTTCGGACGGCGCATCCGGGCCTTCGCGTCCGGTTGCGCCGGCGACCGGGGGTCGGTCATCGTCGTCGGAAAGGCGGCGATGATGCCCTGCGTCCGCACGGTCGCGTAGAGATCGCCGACCGGCGACCGCCGGACGGTCTCGACCTGCAGGTGCTGGTAGGCGACGACCTGTTCCTGGATCCTCACCGTCAAGGCGACCTCGAGACGGACCGCCTGGCTGCGGGGGCCGCCCGAGAAACGGACGGCCTGCTGCGCCCCGAGCGTGACGAGGGCCATGCCGCGCGGATCCTCGTGGACCGGCACGCTCCAGGTCTCGCCCGCGACCAGGTCGGGCGGAAGGAGAAGCAGCACGGTGCGGACGGGCCCGCCCGGATTCCCGGGATAGACGAGTCGCCGACGCACGAGCGGCCAATAGCGCCTTCCCTGTTCGTCGACGACTTCGGTGCCGCCCGGACCCTCCACGACCAGCATCCGTTCCTTGAGGAAAACGCTTTCCGCGGACGAGAGCGCGGCCGGCACGGCGCCCGCCCGGCGGACCGGGCCTTCGCCGGCGGGAACCTCCGCGGAGGCCAGCAGCACGAGTTCGACGGGGCCGGCGACGCGGTGGTCGATCCAGCCGATCACGCCATATGGCACGACGGTCATCGCCGCCGCGAGCAGCAGGCCCCCGCCCAGGGCCTTGGGGAAAGCGTGGCGCGCCAGGAGCGCCGTCATCAGCGCGGCGCCCGCGAAGCCGGCCGCGTGGACCGAGATGTCGGTGCCGAGCGTCCACTGCGCCAGCGCGAAGTCTTCCGGGTAACCGAACCAGCGGATCCGGAAGAACATCGCCACGACCCAGAGCGTGCCGGCGGCGGCGCCGATCAGCGGAGCGTAGCGCGGGCCCGCCCGTTCATAGGCCTTGGTCAGCAACGCGGACAGCAACGCGGCGAAAAGCCCCCCGAAGAAGGCGTCCTTCATGGACGCCACCCCCGTGAGGGCGGCGGCGACCACGAGGAACGCCCACGTGAACCAGTAGGTCCGCGCGTAGGTCTTCATTCCCCGACGATGGTGCCGGGGGGCACGATCGCGCCCTTCTTGACGACGATGACGCCGTCGCGGACGAACAAGGCGTCGGTCTCCCACTTCTCGGGCAGGCCGGTGGGCGCGAGACGACAGCCGGCGCCGATGCGGGCGTTCTTGTCGATGATGGCGTTGCGGATGAGGCAGTCGGGGCCGACGCCGACGTCAGGGCGGCCGAGGGAGTTGTTCCGGGCGAGGTCATGGGGCCGCTCGAAGGCGTCGGCGCCCATCATCACCACGTTCTCGAGACGGGAACCGCCGCGGATGACGGAACGGACCCCGATGACGCAGCGGTTCAGCTCGGAATCGTCGACGATCGCGCCGTCGGCCATGAGCACGCGCGTGGAGCGGGCGCCGTTGAGCTTCGCCGGGGGCAGGTAACGGGCGTGGGTGTAGACCGGGTTCTGGCCGTCGAAGAAATCGAAGGGCGGCACCGGGTCGGTGAGCGTGAGGTTGCACTCCCAGAAGGAGCCGACGGTGCCGATATCCTCCCAATAGCCGTCGAAGACGTAGGCCATCATGCGCTTGGAGGCGAGCAGGCCGGGGATCACTTCCTTGCCGAAGTCGGTCTGGGCCGGATCGGCCAGCGCCTCGCGCATGACCTTGCCGGAGAAGAGGTAGATGCCCATCGAGGCCAGGCAGTACGGCTTGTCGGACTTGTCGGACAGGCGCGCGCGGGCGGCGCCGCCGAGGACGAGGGAGGAGATGACGGCCGGATCCTTGGGCTTCTCGACGAACTCGACGATGCGCAGGTCGGCGTTGACGCGCATGACGCCGAGGGCGCTGACCTGGTCGGAAGGCAAGGCCTTGGCGGCGATGGTGACGTCGGCGGCGTTCTCCATGTGCTGGCGGGCGAGCTCGTCGAAATCGAGGCGGTAGAGCTGGTCGCCCGAAAGGATGAGCACCAGGTCTTCGTCCTTGAGGTTGTAGTGGTGGAGATTCTGGCGGACCGCATCGGCCGTGCCCTGATACCAGGACTCCTTGTCGCCGGTCTGCTCGGCGGCGAGGATGTCGACGAAGCCGCGGCCGAAGCCGTCGAACTTGTAGGTCTGCTGGATATGCTTGTGGAGCGACGCGGTGTTGAACTGCGTCAGGACGAAGATCTGGTTGAAGCCGGAGTTCAGGCAGTTGCTGATCGGGATGTCGACCAGACGGTAGTTGCTGGCGAGCGGGACGGCCGGCTTGCAGCGATCCTTCGTCAGGGGGTAGAGGCGGGAGCCACGGCCGCCCCCCATGATGATGCTGATGACGCGAGGAAGGGAGGGCATGGCGGGATGACCTACCTTCCCTCCGGTCGCCCCCGCCCTCAAGCGGAAAAGGGCGAATGGCGGCTTGAAGACGACACCGTCACGGGGTTGCATCGGTTCCGCATGGCCTTCGCCTTCCACATCCTCGGCACGAGCAGTTCCGGCAACTGCTCCCTGCTGGAGGCGGGCGGCGCGCGCGTGATGCTGGACGCCGGTTTCCAAGGCCCCCGGCTGGAGGCCTCCTTGCAGAAACTAGGCATCGAGGCGCGCGCCCTCGACGCGGTCTTCATCACCCATGAGCATGCGGATCATTGCGTCGGGCTGCCCGCCTTGCTCCGGCAGAACCCGACGCTGAAGGTCTTCGCCAACCGCGAGACCGCCCGACGCATCAAGGATTCGCTCAAGTCGCAGCCCGACTGGCAGCTCTTCGAGACCGGGACGACCTTCGAGTTCCGCGGGATGCAGGTGACCTCGATCCCGATCCCGCATGACGCCGCCGACCCCGTCGGGTTCGCGTTCGACCTGCCCGCCGAAGACGCCCGCCCCGCCAAGCGCCTGACCTGGCTGACGGACCTCGGCCACGCCACCTCCGTCGTGAAGCACCATGTCGCGCTGGCCGACATCCTCGTGCTCGAGGCGAACTACGACGACGAGATGCTGGACCTGTCGAAGCGCCCCGCTTCGCTCAAGCAGCGCATCCGCGGCAACTTCGGCCACCTCTCGAACGTCCAGACCAAGGACCTCCTGCTCGGCCTCCGCGAATGGCAGACCACCGAGCTCTACCTCGGCCACCTCAGCAAGGAGTGCAACCGCACCGTCATCGTCGACGCCCTGATGAACGAGGTGCGCGACCGGAAGACCGACCTCCGCATCACGGTGGTCGATCCGCTGGAGGACAATCCGGTCAGCCTCTGGTAAGGCCTACTTCTTCGGCGGCACCGGGACCTCGTCGCCGGCGGCCGGCGCGGGCGGCGGCGCGGGCACGGCGCCCGTCGACCGGATCACGGCGCTTTCGGCGACCGACCTGGCGAGGCGCTTGACCGCGGCGCCGCAGGCCGGCGAAGCCGGGTTGAGGTCCTGCGCGGAAAGCCAGGCCGTGAGCGCGGCCGCCTCGGCGCCGTCCTTCTCGAGCTTCTCGGCGAGGCCGATCAGCTGGGCGTAGTTGGCGACCAAGGGGGCGATGTCGGAGCGGGTCTTGGCCAGCACGAGGTCGTCGGACTCGGTCTTGTAGACCTCCACGATGACGTCCCACGCGAGGTAGGGGTTGTTCTGCGAGGCGAGCACGGAGGCCTTCTGGATGTTGGCGTCGAGCTCGCCGACGCGGTTGACGACCTTGCGGAGCTTCTCGGAACGCTCCTTGTCCTGGGCGAGCGCGAGGGCGTACTCCAGCTTCTTGTTGTAGATGTCGCGCCACTTCGACTCGGCGAAGAGGCGGTCGAACTCGGGGATCTTCTGGGCCAGCGTATCCTGGCGGCTGACGACCTGGTTGGCGAAGTCCTTCACGCCGGGGTTCTGCGGCCAGATCTTGGCGGCGCGCTCGAGGGCGGCCTCGGCCTTGGCGTTGTCCCCGGCGAGGGCGGCGGCCTTGGCGGAGAGCAGCGACATGTTCGACGCGTTCATCGCGTTGTTGACCTTCGAGAGGATCGGGGCGCCCGGGAAGTCGCGGGCGCGGCCGCGGACCTTGTTCACGTAGGCCTCGACGTTGCCGAGGTCATGCTCGTCGCCGAGGCGCTGGAGCTCGCGCAGGTCCTTCCAGAGCGCGAGCATGTCGCGCTTCTTCTCCTGGGGATAGGACATCACGACCGGCTCGAACTCGCCGAGGAAGAAGGTCTCCTGGAGGCGCTCGAAGGCGCCGAAGAGCTCGCCCTGCTTCACCAGGTCGTCGACCGTCTGCATGCCCTTGGCGGTGTCCTTGATCGCCTCGCGGGAGAGCATGTCGAAGGATTCGAGCGTGGGGACGAAGTCGGAGATCGGGAAGAATTCCTTCACTTCCTTGGCGCCGACGACGATGTTCTGGCTGCCTCCCTTGAACAGCACGCGGTAGAAGGCGCTGGTGATCAGCGAGTGGCGGTAACGGCGCGCCATGAGGAACGAGACCATCTGGGACTGGAACTCGATCTTGGCCTTGAGCCCGAGCGCGGTCATCTCGGCGTTCTTGGCGAGGATCTCCGCCTGCGTCCGGGCCTCGTCCTTGACCTTGTAGGCGAGCTCGGTGGCGCCGGTCGAGGTCTTCCCGAGCGGCTTGGACTTCGAGGCGGTCTGCGCGTTCGCGGCCGTGGCCTCCTCGATCATGTCGGCGCGGTTGATGATGATGCCTTCCTGCACCTTGCGCAGGGTCTCGAGCTGGTTCTTGGTGACCTCGATCTGGCGGAATTCCTGCTTCATCACCCAGATCTTCTGGACCTGGGAGGCGATGGTGAGGGAGTTGTTGGCGTCGATGTCGAACTCCGCGGCCTTGAAGAGCAGGTTGAACGCCTCCTGCTGGTTCCGGTAGTAGTTCTCCTGGTTGACGGACTGGGCCGACAGCAGGAACTGGATCTGGTCGAGGATGGCCACGTAGCGCTTCATGTCGCCGTTGTCGGTCGGCGCGGCCAGGTAACGCTCGAAACGGGCGCGGACGGCGCGGGAGTTGCCGAGGTTCATCGTGGTGCCCTTCCACTGCATGGTCCCGTTCTCCATGTCGACGGAGTCGCTGTTGACGTTGAAGATGCGGTCGGCGCCGCCTTCGGCGGTGGAGCTCTTGTAGTCGCCGGCGGTGCCGCTGGTGTTGACGGTCGCGCCGGGCGGCGGGGCCTGGGCGAAACCGAGGACGGTCAGCGCGCACCAGCCGAAACAGACGAGGAAAGTGTGACGCATGGCGGGAAGGTTCAGAAACGTTCGAGGGCTTCCACGACCAGGAGGTCGCGGGTGACGCGCAGCTTGCACTTGAAGCGCTGGCCGACCTCGAAGGAGTCGGCGGAGCCGGCGGGGACGAAGACCGGGATGCGGCCGGCGGGGCGCGCCGGATCCTTCTCGATCGGCTTCACGGCGAGCACGCGGCCGCGACCCTCCACGAAGGCGAGCTGCTGCTCGACCTGGCATTCGAGCCGGTAAGAATTGCCCTGGAGCGTGGCCCAGTCCTTGCGGTAGGCCTCGACCGAGAACGGCGTGAGCTCGGCGAACTTGCCGCCGCCGCCCATGCGCTGGGCGAGGAACACGACGAGGAGGAGGATCACCACGACGGGGATGCCGAGGGCGAAAAAGAGCGGGTTGATCTTGGACATGAGGGCGGGGCGGGGAACTCCCCTGACCTAAGCCTAGCAAGGTTTGGGGTTTGTTCCAGCGATTTCCCTTATGAGGAAAATCCGGCCTCGCCGGGGCCTAGGGGATTTCGCCCAGGCCTCAGTTCCAGCGCTTCTGCTGACATCCGTACACGACGAGGCAGAGCCCGAGCAGGCCCTGGACCATGAGCACCACGAGCCCTTCGGAGGTGCTGGCCACGTAAGCGGTCTGGTTGGGCATGCTGGCGGTGTAAGCGTCGTAGAGGGGCTGCCCCATCATCGACTTCATGTAGCCGGACCAGCCCCAGTAGGAATTGATGAACGGCCGGCAGACCCAGGTGAGCGCCGCGGGCAAGGCGAGCACCACCCCGGAGAGCGGCAGCTGGAAACCGACCAGGTAGATGGAGAGCAGCGAAGACTTCTCCGGCGAGGTGAGCATCGCCGAGAAGCCGAGGCACACGACCGACATCGAGACGCAGCTCGCGGCGAGGATGGCCAGCTGGTCGGCCCACGGTCCGGGGAAGTTGCAGATCAGCTTCACGAAAAGGCACATCCAGACGCCTTGGCAGACCGCCACGAGCGAGACGAAGACGATCTTGGAGAAGGCGTAGGCCCACGGACGGAGGCCGGTCATGCGTTCCTTCTCGTAGAGGATACGCTCCGCGGAGATCTCGCGGCCGCCGTTGTTCGCGCCCATGAGCGTGAGCAGGATGACCTGGAACATCACCAGGCCGGCGGCCAGGCCGGCCAGCTGCGCGTTGGACATCTGCACCTTGAGCGCCTGCTGCACCTCCGCCATCGAGGCGGTGTTGCGGTCCATCGGGATCTTCAGGACATCCCAGGCGCCCTCGAGGTTGAAGATGATCACGAGCAGCGGGAAACCGAAGGTGATCGCGAGGGTCAGGCCGAGGTAGCCGGTGTCGCGGAAGAAGAGCTTGAGCCGCCGCGAGAGCAAGGTGGCGAACTGCGAGAGGCCGCCCGGCACCTCGGGCTCGGCAAGCGGCTCGACCTCGGCCGGGGCGCCGACCTTGGCGACGGCGACCTCGAAGGCGTCCGGATGCTCGGCCTGATGGATCGCCCAACGGTCGCGCCAGGTGGCGAGGTCGGAGGCGTTCAGCACCTCATAAAGCCGCAGCCCGTCCGGGATGCCGAAATACCCGAGCAACGCTTCCGGGGAACCTTGGAAGACCACGTCGCCCTGATAGACCACCGTGACCCAGTCGAACTGGTTCAGTTTGCCGAGGTTGTGGATGATGCAGACGAAGCTCTTGTGGTTCGTCGCGGCGAGGTCCCGCAGCAGCGCCAGGATCTGGTCCTCGGACTGCGGATCGAGCCCGGAGGTCACCTCGTCGCAGACCATGCAAGGGGGGTCGAGGGTGAGCTCGAGGCCGAGGGATAGCCGACGAAGCTGACCGCCGGAAAGGGCCGAGACGCGCTTGTCGCGGTGCGGCGCCATGCCCGTGACGCCCAGGACCGACTCCAACCGGCGCGCCCGTTCGGCGGCGTCGGGGACGGCCAGCCGGAGCGCGTATTCCAGGGATTCGGCGACCGTGAGCTGGGGCTGGGCGGCCGTGAACTGGGGCGCGAAGCCGACCTTCCCGACCAAGTCCTCGGTGCAGGTGATGCGCTGGCCGGCCAGGCAGGCTTCGCCGGTCGACGGCAGGATGCCGAGGATCGCCTTCATCAAGGTCGTCTTGCCGCAGCCCGAGGGGCCGATGACGGCGTTGAGCCCCCGCGGGAGGAAGCGGGCGTTGGCCCCGTCGAGGATGACGGGGCCGTCGTTACCCGCCTGCACGGTGAGGTTCTGGCAGCTCAGCATCGGATGTAATCTTGCTTCGCCCCCCTCAGGGGTAAAGAATTAACGCCATGAGACCCCTCGCCCTCGCCGCCGCCTTGGTCGCGGCCGCCGCCTTCGCCCCTCAGGCCCATGCCTTGCAGATGACCAAGAAGGCCATCCGCAACCAAGGCATCTTCGGCATCAAGGTCCGCAACACCGACATGGCCTTCTACGGCCGCGCCGACGCGATCCTCTCCATCTCCTTCCAGGAGTACACCACCGGCGCCTTCATCGTGGCGGAAGTCGTCGTCGACATGAAGGACTCCAACCAGCAGCTCCGCATCTACAACACCCGCCCGCCGGGCACGGCCGACGTCGCCAACCGCGCCAATCGCGCCAGCGCCGCCAACTCCCAGAACCGCGGGCTCGACCCGAACGACGCCAGCAAGCTGCCGATCCCGGGCCCCCTCGCCGCCATCGAGTCCAAGGTCAACAACATCGCCAGCAACACCACCGGGGACCTCGTCGTGAAGACCTACCCCAACACCACCCACGCGAAGACGGTGGAGATGGTGGTCACCACGAAGACCGAGCTCCAGCTGCTGTACGCGAAACTGACCTGTCTCTACACGGGCATCGAGGTCGAGGCCGTGGACGGCGCCTCCGTCGAAGGCTCGAACAACGCCAACACCACCGCGGCCGCCGAAGGCGGCGCCGCGAAGATCAAGATCACCCAGATCGGCGGGGTCCTGTTCACGCTCGAATAAGGCGGCTCCCCCGACGGAACCCCTGTTTCCAAGGGGACGCACCCTGCCCGCCTCGTTTCGGTCAAGTCCGGCTTGACCGTCCCGAAGGCGTCCGCTTGTGTCCGCCCTTACTCCCATGGCCTCCCTCCCCGTCAATCGCATCAAGAAGAAGAACATCATGAGCTACAACGGCGAGCTCTGCATCGTTCTCGAGTGCCTCGTCCGCACCCCCCCGAACAACGCCTCCTACGTCCAGATGGAACTCCGCTCCATCAAGACCGGCGCCAAGATCCCGGTCCGTTGCGGCATCGGCGTCAGCTTCGAGGTCTTCGACAACAGCATCAAGTCGCTCGAGTTCTCCTACGAAGCCGACGGCAGCTACGTCTTCGTCGACACCAACACCAACGAGGAGTACTACATCTCGGCCGCCACCCTCGCCGACTCCAAGGAGTTCCTCATCTCGGGCACGTCCTACATGGTCCTCTTCGTCGAAGACAAGCCGGTGACCGTCGACCTCCCCCCTTCCGTCACCGTCGAGGTCCTCGAGGCCCCGCCCGCCGTCAAGGGCGACACGGCCGGCAACGTCCAGAAGACGGTGACCTGCGAGAACGGCCTCCAGGTCAACGTCCCGCTCTTCATCAAGCAGGGCGAGAAGATCAAGGTCAGCACCGAGAACAAGGAATACCTCGGTCGCGCCTGAGCCGGCCGTCCGGACGCTCCCCGAACCCCGGCCCGCCGGGGTTCTTTTTTGGGCAGGAGGAGCGTAGACCCGCAGGGATTCGAACCCCGACAAAGTGAACCAAAATCACTTGTGCTACCGTTACACCACGGGTCTGCGCACCCCGACTGAACAGCGGTTCGCAGGCGGGAGTCAAGCGAGACCAAGGCGGGGTTGACGCTGGGGAGTCTTCGGCTCATTTCCCCTGTATGCCCGCCACCACCGCCACCAAGCCGAAGTACCGTCGTATCGTGCTGAAGATCAGCGGCGAAGCCCTCCGCAACGACGCCACCGGCGCCTCGATCGACAGCGCGGTCCTCGACCGCCTCGCCGAAGAACTCCGCTCCATCCAGAAGGTCGGCGCGCAGGTCGCGGTCGTCGTCGGCGGCGGCAACATCTTCCGCGGCCTCGCCGGCGCCCGCGCCAACGGCACCGACCGCACCACGGGCGACAACATGGGGATGCTCGCCACGGTCATCAACGGCCTCGCGCTGATGGACCGCCTCGAGAAGGCCGGCCTCGAATGCCGCGTCATGACGGCCATCCCGATGGACCGCATCGCCGAGCCCTTCATCCAGCGCCGCGCCACCCGGCACCTCGAACGCGGCCGCATCGTCATCTTCGTCGCCGGCACGGGCAACCCTTACTGCACCACCGACTACGCCGCCGCCCTGCGCGCCAACGAGATCGGGGCCGACGCCATCCTCAAGGCCACCAAGGTCGACGGCGTCTACGACAAGGACCCGATGAAGCACAAGGACGCCAAGCGCTACGACCGCGTCTCCCACGCCGAAGCCCTCCAGAAGCGCCTCGGCGTGATGGACGCCGAGGCCTTCTCGCTCTGCGAGGCCAACAAGCTGCCCATCATCGTGCTCTCGATGTCCGAGAAGGGCGCCGTCAAGAAGGCCGTCCTCGGCCAGCGCATCGGCACGCTCGTCGCCTGATCTTCCAACAACCCACCACCCTCCCCCTCCCATGGACATCAAGAAAATCATCGCCGACGGCGCCAACGCCATGAAGAAGGCGGTCGACCACACCTCGCACGAGTTCGCCACGCTCCACACCGGCAAGGCCTCGCCGGGGATGATCGAGAACGTCCAGGTCCACGTCGAAGCCTACGGCATGACGCAGCGCCTCAAGGACATGGCCGCCATCACCACCCCCGACGCCCAGAACATCGTCGTGCAGCCCTTCGACAAGGCCGCGATGGAAGACATCCGCAAGGCCATCCAGGCCGCCAACCTGGGCATCAACCCCGTCCCGCAGGGCAACTTCCTCCGCTGCCCCGTCCCCTCCCTCTCCGGCGAACGTCGCCTCGAGCTGGCCAAGCGCGCCACCCAGATGGCCGAAGAAGGCAAGGTCCGCGTCCGCAACGCCCGCCGCGACGCCCTCGAGCTCCTCAAGAAAGGCAACAAGGACAAGCTCGTCACCGACGACGAGCTGAAGCGCTCCGAGAAGGAGATCCAGACCCATACCGACAAGTTCACGGCCGACATCGAGAAGAACCTGAAGGCCAAGGAAGCCGACCTGAAGGGTTAACCGTCGGCCGCCGTCCCGTTTCATGAACATTCACGAATACCAAGCCAAGGAACTGTTCGCGCAGTTCGGCGTCGCCGTGCCCAAGGGCGTGGCGGTCAGATCCGCCGCCGAGTTCGAAGGCGCGCTCGCCAAGATCGACACCGCGGGCGGCATCATGGTGAAGTCCCAGATCCACGCCGGCGGCCGCGGCAAAGGCACGTTCACCGACGGCTTCAAGGGCGGCGTGAAGTTCTCGCCGACGAAGGAGAAGGCGCTCGAGAACGCCAAGGCGATGCTCGGCAACACCCTCGTGACCGCCCAGACCGGCGCCGAAGGCCGCAAGGTCCAGACGATCTACTTCACGGAGGCCGCCAACCTCGGCAAGCGCCCGGACGGCCGCGACGACGAATACTACCTCGCCATCCTCCTCGACCGCGCGACGTCCTTCCCGGTCATCGTCGCCTCGACCGAAGGCGGCATGGAGATCGAGCACGTCGCCCACCACACCCCGGAGAAGATCTTCAAGGTCCAGGTCGACCCGGCCGTCGGCCTCCAGGCCTTCCAGGCCCGCCAGATCGCCTTCGCCCTCGGCTTCAGCGGCGAGCTCTTCAAGCAGTGCGTGACCCTCGTCACGAAGCTCTACCAGTTCTACTGGGAGAAGGATTGCGCGATGGTCGAGGTGAACCCGCTCCTGGTCACGAAGGAAGGCAAGCTCCTCGCCCTCGACGCCAAGGTGTCGTTCGACGACAACGCCCTCTTCCGGCACCCCGACGTGGTCGCCCTCCGCGACCTCAACGAGGAAGACGCCAAGGAGATCGAGGCCTCGAAGTTCGGCCTCTCCTACATCGCCCTCGACGGCAACATCGCCTGCCTCGTCAACGGCGCCGGCCTCGCGATGTCCACGATGGACATCATCCAGCACTTCGGCGGCAGCCCGGCCAACTTCCTCGACGTCGGCGGCGGCGCGACGAAGGACCAGGTCACGGCGGCCTTCAAGATCATCCTCGGCGACGCCAACGTGAAGGGCATCCTGGTGAACATCTTCGGCGGCATCATGGACTGCAACGTGATCGCCACCGGCATCATCGAGGCGGTCAAGGAGACCGGCCTCAAGCTGCCCCTCGTGGTGCGCCTCGAAGGCAACAACGTCGAAGCCGGCAAGGCCACCCTCGCCGCCTCGGGCCTGACCATCGTGTCGGGCGATTCGATGGCCGACGCGGCCCAGAAGATCGTGAAGCTGGTCAACGCCAAGTAACCACCCCCTTCCGCACACCCTCATGTCCATTCTCGTCAAAGAAGATACCCGCATCCTCGTCCAAGGCATCACGGGCGATTTCGGCGCGCGCCACGCCCGCCTGTCGCTCGACTACGGGTCGCAGGTCGTCGCCGGCGTCACCCCGGGTAAGGGCGGCCAGGTCTTCGAACACGCCGGCAAGAAGGTCCCGATCTTCAACACCGTCGCCGAAGCCGCCAAGCAGACCGGCGCCACGGTCTCCGCGATCTTCGTCCCCCCGCCCTTCGCGGCCGATGCCATCCTGGAGTGCTATGACGCCGACCTCGACCTCGCCGTGGCCATCACGGAGGGCATCCCGGTCCGCGACATGGTCCGCGCCAAGCGCGCCATGGCCGGCCGGCGCACCCGCCTCATCGGCCCGAACTGCCCCGGCCTCGTGACCCCTGGTCGCGGCGACAAGTCCTCCGGCGGATGCCGCATCGGCATCGCCCCGGGTTATATCCATAAGCGCGGCAACGTCGGCGTGGTCTCCCGCTCCGGCACCCTCACCTATGAAGCCGTCTGGCAGCTCACCTGCCGCGGCAAGGGCCAGTCGACCTGCGTCGGGATCGGCGGCGACCCCGTCAACGGCACCTCGCACCTCGACGTCATCAAGCTCTTCAACGACGACCCGGAGACCGAAGCCATCATCATGATCGGCGAGATCGGCGGCAACGCCGAGGTCGAAGCCGCCCGCTGGATCAAGCAGCACTGCAAGAAGCCCGTCGCGGGCTTCATCGCCGGGGCCACCGCCCCGGCCGGTCGCCGCATGGGCCACGCCGGCGCCGTCATCGGCGGTGCCGAAGACACCGCGGCCGCGAAGATCAAGATCTTCCAGGAGTGCGGCATCTCCGTCGCGGCCACCCCGTCCGACATGGCCGACGCCCTCCTTCGCATCTGGAAGGGCTGAAAACCGTGTCATTCGCGAAAAGAGGCCCGGCGACGGGCCTCTTTTGTTTTTACAGGGGATCCTCCACCCTCCAGAACCAGTCCCATGTGGTACTACGAACAGAACGGCAATCGCATCGGCCCGGTCGACGAAGCCACCATGCGGTCGCTCATCGCCAATCGGACGATCTCCATCGACACGCTGGTCTGGACCAACGGCATGGCCAACTGGACGCCCCTCCAGCAGACCCAGCTCGCCGCCGGCCTGCCCGTGCCGCCCCCGATGCCGGCCAACCCGCCGGCCTCGCCTTACCCGACCGCCTCGTCCCATCACCCTGACGCCAAGGACCGTGTGGCCTATGTCCTCCTGGCGGTCCTGCTCGGCTTCGGCATCCATAACTTCTACGCCGGCTACACCAACCGCGGACTCATCCAACTGCTCGTGTCGATCCTGACCTGCGGCATCGGCTGGATCTTCATGTGGATCTGGGGCATCGTCGAAGCTTGCACGGTGACCCAGGACGCCAACGGCGTACGCTTCAAGTAAGCCGCGGCTGACGCGCCCGACAAAAAAGGCCGCCCATCGGGCGGCCTTTTGCTTGGGCTGACAGGTCGTCTTACTTACCGGCGACGTAAGCCAGACCGGCGGCGGTCTTGGCCACGGGCTCAGCGCCTTCGAGGAGGTCGGCGATGGGGTCCCACTTGCCGTTGATGAGGCCGTCGCGGGCGGAGGCGGCGATGCTGGCCTTCCAGGTCTTGGCGCCGGCGGAGACGGTCAGCTTCTCGACGTCGACGGTGACTTCGACGTCCGGATTGGCGCGGACGAAGGCGTCGCACTCGGCGAGGTCTTCCTTGGAAAGGGTGACGCAAGGCACGCCGAGGGTCGTGGAGTTGCCGAAGAAGATCTCGGCGAAGCTGCCGCCGACGAGGGCGGTGAAGCCGAAGCGCCAGATGGACTGGGGGGCGTGCTCACGGGAGCTGCCGCAGCCGAAGTTGAAGCCGACGACCATGACGCCCTTCTTGGCGGCGGCGATGCGGGCGGCCTGGGCCGAGTTCATCGGGTGCGGGCGTTCCTTGCCGTCCGGACCGGTACGCTCGTCGCGGAAGGCGTGCTCGCCGAGACCGTCGAAGGTCACGCAGCGAAGGAAGCGCGCGGGGATGATGCGGTCGGTGTCGATGTCGTCGCCGGGGACGGCGAGGGCGAGGGCTTTGACCTGGGTGATTTTGGCGAGGGACATGGCGGTTTGAAAGGGGTCAGGCGGCGACCGGGCGACGGAGGATGCGGACGGGCATCGCGAGCGCGGAAGCCAGGGAGGCGAGGCGTGCTTCCGCGACGGAGGCGGCCACGGTCTCGTCGGCCATCAGGATCGCATGGCCGTCGACGACCCAAGGAAGGGTCACGGCGCACACGGGCTTGCCGTCGTAATGGGCGTCGACGCGCACGTCGCGCTGGCAGGCGAGCCCTTCGGCCGAGCAGGCCGCGGCGACGTCATCGCCCTGGGCGATGCGTGCGAGCACGCGGTCGACTGGCGAGGAGACGGACATCAGACCTTGAAGACTTCGCGGGCGTCGGCGACCTGGCCGGTGATGGCGGCGGCGGCGACCATGAGCGGGCTCATGAGCACCGTACGGCCGGTCTGGGAGCCCTGGCGGCCCTTGAAGTTGCGGTTCGAGGAACTGGCGCAGAGCTGGTCGCCGACGAGCTTGTCGGGGTTCATCGCGAGGCACATCGAGCAACCGGCGCCGCGCCATTCGAAGCCGGCTTCGATGTAGATCTTGTCGAGGCCCTCATGGACGGCCTGGATGGCGGTGAGCTGCGAGCCGGGGACGACGATCGCCTTGACGCTCGGGCTGACCTTGCGGCCCTTGAGGTACTTGGCGACCTCGCGGAGGTCGGAGATGCGGCCGTTGGTGCAGGAGCCGAGGAAGCAGACGTC
>CAZXSI010000007.1:0-52721 GCA_964643215.1 uncultured Klebsiella sp.
CCTTCACGAAGAAGGACATGAAGCCGAGTTTGACCCCGTATTTCTTGAGGAATTCTTCGCCGTGGCGCTTGCGTAGCTCCATGACCGGGGCCATGTTGACCTCGTTGAAGGTCGTGAGCATCGCGGTCTCGGTCTTAGCCTGGACGAGGCGTTCGGCGATCTTGCGACGCAGCGGGGACATGCGCTTGCGCGAGGTACGACCGTCGCGCGAAGGGATGACCGCCGGCGCGGACGGGCTGGCGGGTGCCGACGGAGCGGCGACTTGCGGGGCGGCCGGGGCCACCGCGGCCGGCGCGGCGGCGCGGATCGGGGTTTGGCCGGCGAGCGCGGCGAGCATGTCGCCCTTCGTGACACGACCCGCCTTGCCGGTGCCTTCGACGCCGGCGGGATCGAGGCCGGACTCGGCCGAAAGCCGGCGGACGGCAGGGGAGACTTCGGCGGCGGCGCCGGATTTGGTCGCGACGGGGGCGGCCTTCGGCGCGGCCACCGGAGCCGGGGCAGAGGGTGCCTTGGCGGCGACCGGGGCGGCGGCCGTCGGAGCATTGCCGGCGGCACCGGCCTCGATCGAAGCCACGACCTGGCCGACGACGACTTCGGTGCCGGCCGCGACCGCGATGGTGATCTTGCCGTCGACTTCGGCGGTGCCTTCCGAGGTCACCTTGTCGGTTTCGTAGGAAAAGAGGGCTTGGCCCTTGCGCACGGCGTCACCGCTTTTGACCAACCAGGCGGCCAGCAGGCCCCCGGTGATGGATTCGCCCATGGGAGGGATTTTGACTTCGACGGCCATGAAAATTAGGTAGGTGCAACCTTGGAACCCATTCCTGCCCGTTTCAACGGGGAAATGACCCTTTAAACGACCTGGGATGGGCGTTTAGGGGGTAGTAGGCAGGGTTCCGCAGCCAAGAAAACGTGCTACTGCACGCTATTAGACGCTAAAGGCCTGCTTCACCACGTCCGCCTGTTCGATCCGATGCACGGCCAGGGAGCCGACCGCCGGCGAGGCGGCGGCGTCACGACCGGCATACGTCGGGCGCAAGCCGAGGGTGGCTTCGACCACGTCGGCCACGAAAGACCAGCCGCCCATGTTCTTGGGTTCGTCCTGGACCCAGACGACCTTCTTCGGCGAACCGAGCGCGGCGTAGGCCTTGGCGAGGGCCTCGGCGTCGAACGGATAGAACTGCTCGATGCGCACGATGCTCGTCGCGGTGTCTTGGCGGGCCGCGCGCTCGGCGTCGAGTTCGTAGAAGACCTTGCCGGAGCACAGGATGAGGCGCTCCGTCTTGGCGGCCGGGGTGGCGTCAGGCAGGATCGCATGGAAGCGGCCGGCGGTGAGGTCGGCCAACGTGCTCACGCAGGCCTTGTGCCGCAGCAGGCTCTTGGGCGTCATGACGACGAGCGGTTTGCGATGCTCGGATTTCACCTGACGGCGCAGCGCGTGGAAGAGCTGGGCCGGGGTCGAGGGCTGCGCGACCTGGAGGTTGTTCTCGGCGCAGAGCTGGAGGAAGCGTTCGAGACGGGCCGAGGAATGTTCCGGACCCTGGCCTTCGTAGCCATGGGGCAGCAGCATGACGAGACCGCTGGTCTGGCCCCACTTCGACTCCGCGGAGGCGATGAACTGGTCGATCATGATCTGCGCGCCGTTGGCGAAGTCGCCGAACTGGGCCTCCCAGATCACGAGGGAGTCCGGTGCCTCGAGGGAATAGCCGTAGTCGAAACCAAGGATGGCGTATTCGGAAAGCGAGGAGTTCACCAGCTCGACCTCGGCCCCGGCGATGGAGCCGAGCGGACAGTACTCCGCGTCGTTCGAAGGATCGTGCAGCACCGCGTGGCGATGCGAGAAGGTGCCGCGCTCGCTGTCCTGGCCCGAGATGCGGACCGGGTAGCCTTCGGCGAGCAGCGAAGCGAAGGCGAGGCCTTCGCCGAGGCTCCAGTCGATGTTGGCGCCGGCCTTGTAGGCTTCGGCCTTCGCGTCGAGCAGGCGCTTGATCTTCGGGTTGGGCGAGAAATCCGGCGGCATCTGCCAGAGCACCGGGGCGACCTTGTCGAGCAGTTCCCGCGGGGCGGCGGTGTCGACCTGGTGCTCGTAGGGGGAGCGGAACGGACGCACGCCGACGGGGTGCTTCTTGCGTTCCTCGATCTCGAGGGCGAGGGCGGCCTGCGCGCGTTCCTGGGCGGCGTTCAGCAGGATGTCGAATTCGGTGCGCAGGGCGATCAGCTCGCCGTCCGGCGCGGAACCGGATTCGGTGAGCCGCGAGGCGTAGAGTTCGGAGACGGAAGGGTGGGCGGAGATCTCCCTGTAGAGCACGGGCTGCGTGAACGCCGGCTCATCGGTCTCGTTGTGGCCGTAGCGCCGGTAGCACACGATGTCCACGACGGCGTCGGCGCCGAACTTCTGGCGGTATTCGAGGGCGATCTCGGTCGCGAGCACGACGGCGTCCGGGTCGTCGCCGTTGGCGTGGAAGATGGGCGACTCGGTGAACTTGGCGATCTCGGTGCAGTGGCGACCGGTGCGGGATTCGTCGGGGTTGGTGGTGAAGCCGACCTGGTTGTTGCTGACGATGTGCAGCGTGCCGCCGACCTGGTAGCCTTTGAGGCCCGCCAGGTTCAGGGTCTCCATGACGACGCCCTGGCCCGCGAAGGCGGCGTCCCCGTGGAGCAGGATCGGCAGCGCCTTCGAACGGTCGGAGCCCCCTTGGAGGTCCACCAGCGCGCGGGTGCGGCCGAGGACGACGGGATTGACGGCTTCGAGGTGGCTGGGGTTGTAGGCCAGGGTGATGCTGACCTCCTTGCCGTCGACGACGCGGGCGCCGGCGTAGCCGAGATGGTACTTCACGTCGCCGTCGCCATGGGTGGTGTCAGGGAGGTGGTTCTCTGAGAAGGCGCCGAAGAGGGCTTCGGCCTTCTTGCCGCAGACGTTCACGAGCACGTTCAGGCGGCCGCGGTGGGCCATGCCGATGACGAGGTCGGTGATGCCGAGACCGGGGGCGCGATGGATGACCTGGTCGAGGGCCGACAGCATCACCTCGCCGCCTTCGACGGAGAAGCGTTTGGCGCCCACGAAGGTCTTGTGCAGGAAGCGCTCGAACTGCTCGGCCTGGACGATGGAACGCAGGAAGCGGCGACGCGACGCGGCGTCGTAGGCCGGGCGCAGCCCGCACGCTTCGACGCGTTCCTGCAGCCAGCGGCGGCGTTCGCCATCCTGGATATGGGTGTATTCCACGCCGATGGGGGAGCAGTATGTCGACTTCAGCTTGGCGAGGATCTCGCCGAGGGGGAGCATCTTGCCGCCGAGGAAATCCCCGGTGTGGAACACGCGGTCGGCCGGGATGCCGTCCAGGCCGAGGGCCTTGTCCGTCAGCTCGAAGTGAGGCGTCGGTTCGGCCAGCGGGTTGAGGCGCGCCTGCAGGTGGCCGATCGCGCGGTAGGCGTGGATGGCGGCCAGGACCTTCCATTGGGCGGCGGCGTCGACGCCGCCGGCGGGCGCGGCGCCTTTGGCCGGCTTGGGCGGGAGGCTCAGGCCGAGCTCGAAGCCCTCGAAGAAGGCGCGCCATTCGGCGTCCACGGAAGTGGGGTCCTTGGACCACTGCTCGTGATAAGAGGATACGAGATCCGCGTTCCAGCGGCTACCGACGCTAAGATGTTTCATTTCTTTGCCTGTAAAAGGGACGTAAATCCTAGACGCCGGCGCCCGTGGTTAACAAGCCCAGACCCAGCCGAAAAACCACTCCTGGTCTGCCCGAAATTGGCGGAGTTTGGGGATTGTAAGGGGAAAACGGGGCAGGTTTAATTCGGTTCCGTCGATGTCTTCCCCGCGTCCGGCCAATCGCTCCTACTCCACGGAAGCCCTGGAGCGGTGGTTTGTGTCCTTACCGGAGGAGTGGGAGTCCGCTTTCAAGGAACCCGACCTCGCCGAAGGCCGCCGGCTTTACACGGAAGGACTCGTGCGGCAGATCGAGCTCAAGCCGGAGAACGCCGAAGCCGTCACCCGCACCGAGACGCAGACCGTCCGCGCCGTGATCGAGATCACCGACGGCAAGCTCGAATGGCGCACCTCGCTGCCCGAGGAGGAGAACGGGGCGCCGTTCGCCATCGCCTCGCTCTACGAGATCGAGGAACTCATCGCGGACGAGCTTCCGGCCATCGACGAATCCGCCGCCGCGGCGGCGCCCGCGGCGCCCCAGGAGCCCGAACGGAAGGATGCCGGCGCCCGGACGTCGCTCAAGCTGCAGGTCTCCTTCGACCTCACGTCGGACGGCCTGAAGATCTCCGCCGCCTGGGCGGGGCGGGGCGGTCAGGCCTGGAACTGCTTCGGACCCGGCGCGATTCCCGGCGACGAGCTTTCCGACGAGCAGCGCCAGACGCTCTTCCGTTTCAACACCGTGGCCCACCGCGCCGGTTTCGCCTACAGCAAGGCCACCGGGGCCTGGGCCATCGACAACATCGGGCGCATCGAGCGGTTCGTCCGCGAAGACCTCGCCGACTGGCGGAAGCGCTTCAAGCTGATCGGCGAGGACGCGCTCAACATCTTCCGCAACGAGCAGCTCCAGGTCGCGGTCGACGCCGAAGCGGAGTCCGCGAGCGACGGCAAATCCTTCAAGCTCAACTGGCGGCTCAAGGCCGGCGGCCATCGGCTGCTCGCGGACGAGCAGAAGCTCCTGCTCAAGGCCGGCGGCCGCCCGGTCATCCTGCCAGGCAAAGGGGTCGTCGCCTACAACGCCGCGGTCGCCGATTTCTCCGAGGACTGGCGCGCCAAGGACGGCGAGGTGCCGCGTTACCTGCTGCTGTCCCTTTTCGACCACGCCGCGGTCGGGGCGCTGAAGCTCAACGACGACCTCAAGGCCTGGAAGGACAAGCTGCTCCACGAACCGACCCCGCCGGACAACCTCCCGGCTCACCTTCGTCCCTACCAGGCCAAAGGCGTGGCCTGGCTCGGCCGGCTCTGCGAGCTGGGAGCCCATCCGCTGCTCGCCGACGAGATGGGCCTCGGCAAGACCGTCCAGGTGCTCGCCCTGCTGGCTTCGCGTCCGGTCGGCGAGCGCTCCATCATCGTCTGCCCCGCGAGCGTCATCCCGGTGTGGCTCGGCGAAATCAAGCGCTTCCACCCCGAGATGAGCGCCGGGGCGGCCGTCCTCACGGCCGACGACGATTTCGTGAGGAATCCCGCCGCCCGCCTCTGGATCTCCAGCTACACCCAGCTGCGCCGCCATGCCGACCTGCTCGCCAAGACGCGCTTCGGCTACGCCGTGCTCGACGAGGCGCAGGCGATCAAGAACCCAGAATCCAAGACCACCCAGACCTGCGTCGCGCTGCAGGCCGACCACCGCATCGCGATCACCGGCACGCCGTTGGAGAACCGGCCGACCGACCTCTGGACGATCTTCCGCTTCCTGATGCCCGGCCTGCTCGGCAAGCGCGCCAATTTCGAGCGGATGATGCTGCGCGACCCCTCGATCGCCCTCGGCAAGGTGCGCCGGCAGGTCTCCCCGTTCATCCTGCGCCGTCTCAAGCGCCATGTCGCCGCCGACATCCCGCCGAAGATGGAGGTGGTCCTGCCGTGCCCGCTCACCCACGAGCAGCGTTCCCTTTACCAGCACCTCACGCAGGGCAGCGGCCTTTCGGGCGAACTCGCGTCGCTGCTCTCGAAGGATGCGACCTCGGTGCTCACGCTCCTCATGCGCCTGCGTCAGGTCTGCTGCGACCCGGGCCTGCTGCCCGAGAACTCCAGTTGCCCGTCGGCCCATTCGGGCAAGGTCACGCTGCTGGTCTCGAAGCTTTCCGAGATCGCGGCCAACGGCTCCAAGGCCGTCGTCTTCTCCCAGTTCGTCTCGCTCATCGAGCGCGTGAAGTCGGCCCTCGCCCGCGACCTGCCCTCGCTGCCGATCTACGAGCTCACCGGCGAGACCAAGGACCGCTCCGCGCCCGTCGAGCAGTTCAAGGAGACCAAGGGGCCGGCCCTGTTCCTGGCCTCGCTCAAGGCCGGCGGCACGGGCATCACGCTCAACACCGCCGAATACGTCTTCCTCATGGACCCATGGTGGAATCCCGCCGTCGAGGCCCAGGCCGTCGACCGCGTGCACCGCATCGGCCAGAAGAACCCGGTGCTCATCTACCGCATGATCGCGCCGGGGACCGTCGAGGAGCGCATCGAGGAGCTCAAGCAGGAGAAGCGCGAACTGTTCTCGACCGTCGTGGGCGACATCCCGGACATGACCGACTGGACGCGCCACTTCTCGTCCCTGGACGCGCTCATCCGGCTCAGCGATTCGCCCGCCGCCGCGGCGTCGGCCGAAGCGGCGCCGGAACGCGACGCCGAAGGCTGATCACTTCGCGATCAGGTCGTATTCCTCGGCGCCGGTGACGGTCACCTCGGCGAACTGGCCGATCGGGAGCTTCTTCGGCACCTTGACGATGCCGTCGATCTCCATCGCGTCGCCGACGCTGCGGGCGACGCCCGGGCTTTCGACGAGGACGCGGAGCTTGCGGCCGACGAACGCCTCGCCGCGCTGCTTGGAAAGACGCTGCAGGAGGAGCATGGCGCGGGCGTGGCGGTCGGCCTTCACCTCGTCGGAGAGGTGGCCTTCCATCTTGGCGCCCTTGGTGCCTTCCTCCTTGGAATACTTGAACACGCCCACGCGGTCGAACTTGGTCTCCTCGAGGAAGGCCAGGAGTTCGGCGAAGTCCTCCTCGGTCTCGCCGGGGAAGCCGACGATGAACGTCGTGCGGATGACCAGCTCGGGGATGCCCGCGCGCATGCGCCTGATCAGGTCGCGGATGTAGGCCCCGTCGGTCTCGCGCTGCATCGCGCCCAGCATCTTGTCGGAGACGTGCTGGAGGGGGATGTCGACGTAGCGTACCACGTGCCTGGATTGGCCGATCGTCTCGATGAGCTCGTCGCTCCAGTGGGCTGGGTGCGTGTAAAGCAGTCGGATCCAGAAGTCGCCCTCGATCCGGTCCAGCTCGCGGAGGAGCGAGGCGAGCGACTCGCCCTTGGAGGAGTCGACCTTGCTGCGCGGGTTGGGACGGGCGTCCGTCCAGCGGTCCATGCCGAAGTAGGTCGTGTCCTGGGAGATCAGGTTGATCTCCTTCACGCCCTCGGCGACGAGCTGACGGGCTTCCTTGACCACGGACTCGACCGTGCGGCTGCGATGGCGGCCGCGGATGCGCGGGATGATGCAGAAGGTGCAGGGGTGGTTGCAGCCTTCGGCGATCTTGATGTAGGCCGAGTGGCGCGGCGTGAGGCGGAAGCGCGGCGTGTCGAAGTCGGGTATGAAGGTCGTCGTCTTGGCGAGGAACTCCGTCATGCCGGCTTCGCCGCCCATGACCTTGTGGATGACCGGGACGATGTTCGTGACCTGGTCGAGGCCGATGAAGGCGTCGACCTTCGGCAGCTCGACGCGACCCTTGGCGCCTTCGACGACGGGCAGGGCGCCCTGGTAGCGCTGGGACATGCAGCCGGCGACGATGAGCTTCTGGCCCTTCTTGCGGGCGGTGGCCTTGCCGTCGCTCATCTCGTAGATGGCCTCGAGCGCCTCGTGCTTCGAGGCGTCGATGAAGGAGCAGGTATTGACGATGACCACGTCGGCCTCGGCGGCGTCCGGGGTCATGGACATGCCGGCCTTGGCGAGGTGGCCGATCATGATCTCGGAATCGATCAGGTTCTTGGCGCAGCCAAGGGAGACGAGGCCTACTTTGACGGACATGGCGGGATAAGGAGCGGAGAGCGGGCGGAAAGCAACCTCAGGCGTCAGAGAGTCAGCCAGGCTTCGGCGGGAATCGCCTCCGGGCGGGCCAAACTGGTCAAACCGTGGCGGGGCAGGTCCGCGAGCCAGGCCGCGACGTCCGCCGCGCCGGGGAAGAGCTTCTTGGCGGCGGAGCCGACCTGCTTGCGCCGTTGCGTGAACAGCATGCGCGCGACCTCGCGGGCGCGGGGGCTGAGGCGCCTGGCGTCCGGGCGGCGACGCAGCACGAGCAGGCAGGAGTCGACCTTGGGAGGCGGGTTGAAGGACTGGGCGGGCACGGGGTGGACCTTGATCTTCTCGAACGCCAGGTGGACCTGCGCGGTGACCGCGGACCAGTGGCCGGTGCCGACTTCGGCGGTCAGTCGCTCGGCGGCTTCGCGTTGCAGCATCAGGACCATCAGCGAGGGATGCGGCCCCGCGCAGATCGCGTCCATCCATGGCGTCGAGATCGCATAGGGCAGGTTGGCGACCACCTTGAAGGAGCCGTCGGCGGGATCGACGAGCCCGGCGCGCGGGAAGTCGACGGCGTCGCCTTCCTTCAGGTGGAACGTCCTGGGGAAGCGCGGCAGCAGCGATTCCGTCAGGTGGAAGTGCATCGTGCGGTCGGCCTCGACCGCGTGGAGGTCGACGCCGGCGCAGAGCAGGGTGCGGGTCAGCGTGCCCAGGCCCGGGCCGACTTCGACGACGGTGTCGCCCGCCTTGACTTCGCCGAGCTCCAGCGACTTGCGGACGATGTTGCCGTCGATGAGGAAGTTCTGGCCGAGCCACTTCTTGGGCATGTGGGAGAGCCGGGCCAGCAGGTCCCGGGTCTCGTTCGGCGAAAGCGGGCCGTCGTTCATGCGTGCTGCAACGCCTTCATGAGCGCGGCCGGATCCTGCTCGCGCATGAGGGACTCGCCGACGAGCAAGGCGTGCGCGCCGGCGGCCCGCATGCGGGCGGCGTCCTCGGCGGTCTTGATGCCGCTCTCGGCGACCTTCAGGACGGATTTCGGCATGTGCGGGATGACGCGTTCGGCGAACGACAGGTCGATCTGGAAAGTGGAGAGGTTGCGGTTGTTGACGCCGACCATGTCCGGGTCGTGGCGCAGCGCGCGCTCGAGCTCGGCTTCGTCGTGCACCTCGAACAAGGTGTCCAGCCCGGCGAGCTTGGCCGACCGGTGGATCGGGCGGATCTCCTCGTCGGTCAGGCCGCGGACGATGATCAGGACGCAGCGCGCGCCGGCTTGGGCGGCTTCGAGCACCTGGTACGGGTGCACCATGAAGTCCTTGCGGATGCAGGGCAGGGGGCGGGCCCAGGTGGGCTGGTCCTGGACGACCTGGACGAGGTCCTTCAGTTCGCCCTTGAAGTACCGGGTCTCGGTGAGGACCGAAAGGCAGTCGGCGCCGGCGGCGGCGTACATCCTGGCCTGGGCGACGGCATCCACGTCCGCGCGGATCTGGCCGACGCTCGGCGAGGCCCTTTTCACTTCGGCGATGACGCTCAGACGCCCTTGGACCTGCAGGGACTGACGGAAACCGGGGGTCGTCTGCTTGCCGGCGAAGGCCGCCAGTTCGGCGTCCCGGACGGCACGGGCGAACGGGGCGATTTCCCGGCGCTTGGCGTCCATGATTTCGGTCAGCTTGTCCACTGGCCCTAAAGCAAGCGCTCCCGCGGCTTCTGGCAATCGTTTTGACTCCCTTCCTTCCTGCCTCCTGCATCGGGTCATGCCCGGCATCGACCTCCTGCTCGCGACCACCGCCCGACTCCGCGCTCCCGACGGTTGCCCTTGGGACCGCGAGCAGACCCACCGCACCCTCTGCGATTGCCTCGTCGAGGAAGTCGCCGAACTGATCCAAGCCATCGACCGGAACGACGACGCCAACCTCCGGGAAGAGCTGGGCGACCTGCTGTTCCATGTCGCGATGCATGCGCAGATGGCCGCCGAGGCCGGCAAGTTCACGTTCGACGACGTCGCCCGCGAGGTGAACGAGAAGATGGTGCGGCGTCATCCGCACGTCTTCGGCGACGGCGCCAAGCTCGGCTCGGCCGACGCGGTCGTGACGCAGTGGGAGCAGATCAAGCTGAAGGAGAAGGGCGCCAAGAAGCCCACCGTCTTCAAGGAGCTGCCTCCTTCCCTCAACGCCATCTTGACCGCCCGCGAAGTCTGGAAGCAGGTCCGCAAGAAGCAGCTCGACGCAGGGCAGGCCGTCGACGTCGCCCAGGTCGACCAGCAAGCCCAAGGGCTGACCGAGGAGGCCGCCGGTCGGAGGCTTTTCGAGCTGGTCGCCGCCTGCCGGGATGCCGGCATCGATCCCGACTCCGCCCTTCGCCGGCAGACGGCCAAGGTCGTGGCCGAAGCCGAGCGTCGGGCCCCGCAAGGCTGAGCATGGAGCAGGACGAACAGCCCATCACCGTGCACGTCGCCGGACGTCCCGTGACCGTCTGGCCGCGCGTCTCCGCCCGGACGACCCGGGTGAGGCTTTCGGTGAAGCCGGGACCCAAGGTCGTCCTCACGTACCCGCCCCATGCGTCGCACGCGTCGGCGTTGGCGTTCCTGCGCGACAACCTTCCGTGGCTGGAGCGCGTGCTCGCCAAGGCCCGGACCGTCCAGCCTTCGCTTGCTTCCCATCTGCGGAAGTTCCCCTGGGTGACGTTGGACGACCGACTGCTGGCGATCGAGACGGAGCAGGGAGCGCGCGGTTCCATCCGCATCTCCAAGACCGAGGACAAGGTCAGCCTCGTCGTGCCGATATCCGATCCGGAACAGGGCGCCGTCAGGGTGCTCCGCCGGCTGGCCGAGACCGGACTGGGGCTGGCCGTCGACCGGTTGAGCCGCAAGGTCGGCGTCTCCGTGCAGCAGGTCAGCGTGCGTGACCAGACCTCGCGCTGGGGCTCATGCTCGACGACGGGGGCCCTGTCGCTGAACTGGCGCCTCGTGCTCCTGCCGCCGATGCTCCACGACCATGTCATCCTGCACGAGCTCTCCCATCGCCGCCACATGGACCACTCCGACCGCTTCTGGAACCAGCTGGCCGCCTGGGATCCCGACTGGAAGAAGCACGACCGCGAGCTGACCAAGCGGTGGAACGTGATCATGGACCTCGGACGATGAGCCCGCGCGAAGTCGGCCAGTCCCCGGACGAGGTCTTCGATGTCGTGGACGAACGCGACGAGGTCGTCGGCCGGGACTTCCGCCGCGAGATCCACCGTCGCGGGCTGCGGCATCGGGCGATCCACATCTTCTGGCTGCGTCCGGACGGCCAGCTCTGCCTTCAGCGTCGTGCCTATGCCAAGGACAACTGCCCGGGCTTGCTGGGCTCCTCCTGCGCCGGACACGTCGACGCCGGCGAAGGCTATCTCGCCGCCGCCGTCCGCGAGCTGCGCGAGGAACTCGGGATCTCCGTGGCCTCGGCGCAGCTCGAAGAGATCGACTACGCTCCCTGCCACGCGGACCTGGGCAACGAGTTCGTGCGTTCCTATCTCCTGCGGGGCGATCACCGGACCAAGCTGGCACAGTTCGAGGTCGATTCCTTGGTCTGGCGGACGCCCCGCGAGACCGCGGCGTGGGCTCAGGCCGAGCCGGCGGCGTTCTCGTCGCCACTGGGCCATCTCCTCGGCCGACCGGCCGTGCGGGCCGCCCTGGGCTTGCCTGCGTAATTGTTTGAACTGAGGGCGCGGAGGTGAGATAGAGGGGCGTGTCCGACACGCCCCGAGATCCTGATGATGCGCCTGCCGTGGTGCCATGGTATCACTGGGTCTGGGTCGTCCCGGTGGCGCTGATGCTGCGGGCATGGCTGGCGACGCTCCGGTTCCGCTGCAACGTCGACCAGGTCGCCGACGCCGACGGTCCTGCGGTGCTGCTGCTGTGGCATGACAAGCTCTTCGTCTCCTCGTGGATCGCGAACCGCTACTTCACGCGTCCGGTGACGGCGCTGATCAGCACCAGCAAGGACGGCGCCTGGCTGGTCGCCTTCTTCAGGTTCATGGGCATCACCGCGGTGCGCGGATCGTCCAGCCGCCGGGGCGCGGCCGCGCTCATCACGCTCACCCGTTCCATGCGCGCGGGCAGCCATGCGGGCATCACGCCTGACGGGCCCAAGGGTCCGGCTCTCGAATTCAAGTCCGGCGCGGTGTCGCTCGCGCGCCTCGCGAAGGCGCCGTTCGTGGTGATGGGGATCCGCTACCACGCCTGCTGGCGCATGCGCAGCTGGGACCGCTTCGCCCTCCCTGCGCCGTTCTCGAAGGTCGAGGTGACGCTGGTCCGCGAACCCATGCCCGCGGAAGGGGAATCCGACGAGGTCGTCGTCGCCCGGCTGCAGGCCAGGCTCAACGCGACCTCGACCGGGCCGGCTTGAACCGGCCTAGGCCTTGCCCAGCAGCTTCTCGGCGTACTTGGCCAGCAGGTCCGACTCCAGGTTGACGCGGTCGCCGGCCTTGCGGCAGGAGAGGTTGGTCACTTCGAGCGTATGCGGGATGATCCAGAGACGGAAGCCGCCGGGGATGAGGTCCGCCACCGTCAGCGACATCCCGTCGACGGCGACGCAGCCCTTGCGCACGACATGACGCAGGAAGGCGTCGGGGGCCTTGATGTCCAGGCGCCAGTCGGCGCCGGCCTGGCCGAAGAAGGCGACCTCGCCGCAGGTGTCGACATGTCCCGTCATGAAATGTCCGCCCATCCGGTCGGTCGGGAGCAGGCTGGGCTCGAGGTTGACGACCGCGCCCGGCCGGAGGTCGCCGAGATTCGTGAGACGCAGCGTCTCCGCGAGCAGGTCGAAGCTGGCTTGCTCGCCCTGGGGGTCGACGACCGTCAGGCAGCAACCGTTGGTCGCGATGCTGTCGCCCGGCTTGGCGGCGGCGAGCAGCGGGTGGAAGAGCGTCAGGCGCGCGCCGTCCTTTTCCCGGGGGGAAAGGGCGACGACCTTGCCGGCGCCTTGGACTAACCCGGTGAACATCGTAAATGAAAAGGGGCCCTGGCAGGCCCCTTGGGTCTTAGTTCTGCTTGCCGTCTTGCGCCCGCTTGGCGCGCTCTTCGGCTTCGAGCTTGGCGCGGACCGCGGCGCGTTCCTCTTCCTCGATCTGCTTCAGGCGAAGCTTCTTGCGCTCGTCCTCCTCGACGGCGCTGCGGACCTCGTCCTCGACTTCTTCGGAAGCCTTCTTGAATTCGCGCTTCGCCTTGCCCAGGCCGCGGGCGAGTTCCGGGAGCTTGGAGCCTCCGAAAAGGAGCAGGACGACGAAGAGCACAACCCAGATGACTGGGCCGTCGAATACGGCAAGAGGGAGGTTCATGGTCAGATTGCGGTTGCTGTGAATGAGGGAGAGGCAAATATTTCGATAAGTTTAGGCTATGTCAACCCATGTCTCCCATCGTGATGTCTGGTATGCCGGCCACGTCCAAGGGGTCGGTTTTCGTGCCCAAGTCCTCGGTTTGGCCCGGGGCTATGACGTGACGGGCTACGTGCAGAACCTCCCGGACGGACGGGTCTATCTGCATGCCGAAGGGCATGAGGCGGAGGTCGACGCGTTCACCGGACAGATCGCCAAATCCCTCGACGGGCACATCCGCGGCGAGGAGATCAGGAATTTCTCGGGGCTGCGCACCTGCCGCGATTTTTCCATCCGCCGATGACCGCCGCGATCTCCGTCCGCCGTCTGACCAAGGATTTCCGCATCGGCATCCGGGGGCTCAAGCTGCGCGCGGTGGACGACCTTTCGCTGGAGATCCCGCGCGGTCAGGTCTTCGGGCTGCTCGGCCCGAACGGCTGCGGCAAGAGCACGACGCTGAAGGTCGTCCTCGGCCTGGTCTCCGCCACGGCCGGCGAGATCAGCATCCTCGGCCACCCTTCCGCCACGAGCGCGGCGAGGCGCCGCACCGGCTTCCTGCCCGAAGCGCCTTATTTCCATAAGTTCCTGACCGGCCGCGAACTCGTCCGCTACTGCGCCCAGCTCAGCGGCGTCGCCGACGGCGACCTCGACGCCGCCGTCGAGGACGCGCTCGGTCTGGCCGCGATGACGGAGGCGGCCAGCCGCCCGATCGGCACCTACTCGAAGGGCATGCTCCAGCGCATCGGCTTCGCCCAGGCGATCGTGCACGATCCGGAGCTCGTGATCCTCGACGAACCGACCGCCGGGGTCGATCCGGTCGGATCCGCCGCGATCGGTCGGATGATCGCGGCCATGCGCGGGAAAGGCAAGACGGTGGTGCTTTGCTCCCATCTGCTCGGGCAGGTCGAACAGGTCTGCGACCGCGTGGCCATCATGGACCGCGGCAGGCTCGTGCTCGAAGGCGCGGTGGACGACGTGCTCGCGCGCCGCGACCGCCATGTCCTGACCGTCGAAGCCATGACTCCCGCCGCCCGGGCCGCCGCCGAAGCCGCCTTGGAAGCGCACGGCGCCAAGGTCGCTTCCGTCACCCATCCCCGCCGCTCGCTCGAGGACCTCTTCCGCGAGCTCGTCACGGGCAGCCGCGACGCCTGACATGAAAGCCTCCCTTCGTCGTACGCTCTGGATCTCCCGGGTCACTTTCCTGGAGGCCGTGCGCCAGCGCTTCTTCGCCTTCCTGCTCGTGCTCGGCGCCGCGATGGTGCTCTCCTCCGTCTCGCTCCGGGTCTTCGACTTCGGGCACGGGGAGCTCAAGTTCATCGCCGACTTCGGCTTCGGCGGCATGTTCTTCTTCGGCTCGGTGCTCGCAGTCGTCATGACCGCCCAGCTGTTCTTCAGCGAGATCGACAACCGGACGGCGCTGACGTTGCTGGCCAAGCCGTTGAGCCGGGCCGAGTTCCTGCTGGGCAAGTTCTGCGGCGCGTGGTCGGTGCTCGGCGTCTTCGTCCTGGTCCTCGCCTCCCTGCAGGGCCTCGTCCTCTGGGCGCGCGAGCAGGAGCTCCTCGCCGCGGCCGAGCAGGCCGGCCGGATCCCCCCCACGTTCAGCCTGACGGGCCTCGCGCAGCTGGCCTTGCTCCAGTGGCTGCGGCTCGGCGTGGTCATCGCGATCGTCCTGGCGATCTCCGCCCTGGCGCGGACCTTCCTCTTCGCCGTCGTGGTCGGCGCCCTCGCCGTCGTCGCCGGGCAGCTGCAATGGATCGCGCAAGACGCCTACCTGCGTCCGACCGATTCGCCCGCCTATGTGGCGTTCCTGTGGGTCAGCACGCGGCTGATCCCCAACCTGCAGCAGTTCAACCTCGCCGACGCCCTGGTCCTCGGCTCGTCGACCGTCGAGTCCGGCGCGCTGGTCGCGGTCGGCTTCTCGGGGCTGGCCTACCTGGTGGCGTACCTGACCGTGGGCGCCCTGATCTTCCGGCGGAGGGAAATCTGATGCGTCGCCTCGCCTGGTGGCTGATCGTCGGGACGCTGATCGTCGGGGCCGGGGCCTTGGCGGAGTCCTCCTGGCGCCGGATCCGTCCGAGCATCCCCGAGATCGGCCGCAAGGAACTCGAACCGACGCTGGGGCAGGGCGTCCTGCTCGGCGTGCTGGGCGGCCTGCGGACCGTGGTCGCCGATTTCGCGTGGATCCGCAGCTATGTGTTCTGGGAACGACGCGACCGCCCGGGCTGCGAGGCCTTGATGCGCACCGCGTGCACGCTCGATCCGCACGCCCGTTACTTCTGGGAGAACGCCGGCCTGCGCATCGGCCTCGACATGGCGCATTGGGAGATCCGCCGGCGGGGCGGCTACGCCAAGGTGCCGGCCGAGACGCAGGAACGGCTGTTCCGGCAGTATGCCCGCCGCGGACTCGACGTCCTCGAGGAAGGCCTGGGCCATGCGCGCAACCGCACGGCCTTGCTGCTGGCCGCCGGCTTCATCGCCGAAGGCAAGCTCAAGGACCTGCGCCTCGCCGCGGATTATTACCGGCAGGCCGCGGAGGCGCCGGACGCGCCTTGGTATGCCGCCCGCATCGCCGCGGATTTCGATTGGGGCGCGGGTCGCCGGGAAGAGGCTTATCGCTGGTATCGCCAGTACTGGGAGACGCGGATGCGCGGCAAGGAGGACGGTTTCCCGGAAGACCTCATCCGGTTGCGCACGATGGAAGCCGAGCTCCGGCTCGGCCTGTTGCAGCGGATTCCCCGGCAGGCTTGGGAACGCTGATCAGAAAGGCTCGTCGGCCTTCTTCTCCGCCGGCGCGCCCTTGGCGGCGCGCGGTTTGCGCGGAGGGAACTCGAACCACCAGCCCTTCTGCTTGTCCGCGACGAGGAACGCCTCGAACGCGCGCTTGGTCCGGTTGGAGACGAATTTCTTGAGCCCCGTCTTGCCCTCGTTGAGGAGCCTGCGGACGTCGTCGGGCGAGATCGGCGCCTTGAGCATCTCGGCGTTGAGGCTGAAGGTCTTCTTGGCGCCGGCTTCCTGGGCCTTGTGCGGGCAGACGCGGTAACCCGCGGTCGGGGTGTGCTGGACCGGGAGTCCGCTGACCGGGCACGGGCCGAGGACCGGCCATTCCGTGTCGAAGGCGTCCGGGTTGCCGTCGGCGCCTTCGCGCGGCGGGAAATAGAGGACGGCCTTGAGCTTGCCGCTCGGGGCCTTGGGCTTGGTCTTGCGCGGCGCCTTGGCCGGAACGGCCTCCTCGCCGTCGGCGGCGGGCACGGCCGGAGTCGCGGGTTTCTCCTCGGCGCCGCGAGGCTTGATCGTGTCCGGATCGACGAGGTCGATGTAGCCCGTGAAATGCTTGCCCGACTTCATCGAGCGGAAGTCGGAGAACGGCCCGATCCGCCGTTTCTCGACGAGCTCGGCGACCTCGGCCGGCGTGATCTTGTGGCCGTTCATCTCGGCATAGATCACCATCTTCGGACGGTCCGTGGCGCCGACCTTGTCCTGGGAGTGGTACTTCATGCCGTCCGTCAGGATCGGCAGGCCGTCGGTGGGCGAAAGCACCCGGGGCGAAAGTTCGGCCGAGGGCAGGGGCGTCGTGACGTCCTCGAGCATGCTGACCACCTGTTTCTTGATGTCGTCGATGAAGGCAGGGGCGGTGAACTCGCTGTGCTCGATCTGCTTGAGCTTGTATTCCCATTCGCCCGTCAGCAGGGGTTCGACCAGGAAGGACATGTTCTCGCAGGTCTGCGTGAGGAACTGGTGCAGCTGGAAGGCCTTGCCCTGGGGGACCAGTTCCTTGCCCTGGCGTTCGATGTAGGTCTTCGCCAGCAGTTCTTCGATGGTGGCGGCGCGCGTCGCGGGGGTGCCGAGGCCGCGCTCCTTCATCGCTTCGGCGAGGGCTTCGTCGTCGACGAGCTTGCCGGCGTTCTCCATCGCGCCGAGGAGGGAGGCTTCGTTGTAGCGGGCCGGCGGCTTGGTGGCGTCTTCCTTGACGTCGATGCCGTTGACCTTGGCCTTGGCCGGGGTCCCGTCGGCGGCGACGAGGGCGGGCAGGCTCGCGGAGCCCTCCTTGTCCTTGTCTTCCTCGGCTTCGGCTTCCTGTCCCCAGACGGCGCGCCAGCCCGCGACGACGAGGACCTTGCCGCTCGTGCGGAACTGGTGTTCGCCGACGGTGGTGGTGCGGACGGTCTCCTCGAATTCGGCCATCGGGAAGAAGACGGCGACGAAGCGGCGCACGACGAGGTCGTAGACCTTCTGCTCGACGTCGGTCAGGCCGCGGGGGACGGTCCCGGTCGGGACGATGGCGAAGTGGTCGCTGACCTTCTTGTTGTCGAAGACGCGGCGGCCGGCGGCGTCGACCCAGCCGCTCCGCAGCGCTTCCTTGGCGAACACGCCGGCCGGGTGGGCGCCCTCGAGCGACTGCAACGCCGCCTTGGCGTTCGGCAGGTAGTCTTCGGGCAGGTACTGCGAGTCGGTGCGCGGGTAGGTGAGGGCCTTGTGCTTCTCGTAGAGGGCCTGGGCCACGCCCAAGGTGGTCTTGGCCGAGAAGCCGAAGCGGCGATTGCCTTCGCGCTGGAGGGTCGTGAGGTCGAAGAGGCGCGGGGCGCTCTCCTTCTTCGGCTTGCGTTCGTCGGAGACGACGCCGGTGCCGATCTTCAGGGATTCCTCCGCGACCTTGCGGGCCTGGGCTTCGTCGTAGAAGCGCTCGGCTTCCTTGCGGTCGGTGACGCCGGGGACCTGGGCGGCGCCCCGGTAGCCGCCCTGGGTGACGCCGAAGTCGCCTTCGATCTTCCAGAAGGTCTTGGGGACGAAATGACGGATCTCGAACTCGCGCTTCACGATCAGCATGAGCGTCGGGGTCTGCACCCGGCCCACGGAGAAGACTTCGCGCTTGGCGCCGCCGATGCGGATCGTGCCGCAACGGCTGCCGTTCATCCCGACGAGCCAGTCGGCCTGGGAGCGGCTGATGGCCGAGCCGAGCAGGCCGGCCTTGGCCGACTCCGGCAGGAGGTGGGCGAAGGATTCGGAGATCGCCGCATTGGTCATGCTCGTCAGCCAGAGGCGGCGGACGGGCAGCTTGCAGCGGGCGAGCTGGTAGATGTAGTGGAAGATGAGCTCGCCTTCGCGGCCGGCGTCGCAGGCGTTGACCACCGTGCCGATGTCCTCGCGTCCGAGGAGCTTCTTGAGGAGCTTGTAGCGGTCGCCGTTGTTACGCTCGCTGATGACGACCTTGAGGATGTCGGGGCTGGCCGTGCCGTCGAACTTCTCCGGCAGCATCGGGAGGTCCTTGAGCACCCAGCGCTTCCACTTCGGGTCGAGGTCCTCGGGGTCCTTGAGGCGGACGATGTGGCCGATGGAGGAACTGATCACCCACTTGTCGTCCTCGAAGTAGTCGCTGTTGGCCTTGGGCACCTTGAGGACCTTCGCCAGGTCGGCCGCCACGGAGGGCTTCTCGGCGATGACGAGGGTCTTGGAGCCGGCGGGGGCTTCGGAGGACGACTGTGAGGACTTCTTGCGCATGCGTAGGATGATAACCGATGGTCAAGCCCGGTTACATTCCCTGCTCGGCGAAGGAGTCGTCAAGGGCCGCGATCAGCGTCGCGATGGTGGCGTCGGTCTCGTCGCCCATGTTGGAGATGCGGAAGGTCTTGCCCTTCAGCTTGCCGTAGCCGCCGTCGATGACGAGCTTGTGGCGGGACTTGAGGGTCTTGTTCAGGCGTTCGAGGTCCGCGTTGCGGTCGTTCTTGAAGCAGTTGAGGCCGCGGGTGCCGAACTTCGCCTCGGGCAGGAGCGAGAAGCCCTTGGCCAGGCCCCAGGCGCGCATGCGTTCGTTGAGGCGGAGGTGACGGGCGTAACGGTTCTCGAGGCCTTCGGCTTCGATCTCGAGGAGGCGCTGCTGGAGGCCGTAGAGGAGCGAGATGCACGGCGTCGAGGGGGTCATGCCCTTGACATGGTTGTCGTGGAACTCGATCAGGTCGAAGTAGTAGCCGCGGTCCGGCGACTGCTTGGCGCGTTCGCGGGCGCGTTCGCTGACGGCGAAGATCGCGAGGCCGGGGGGGAGGGCGAGGGCCTTCTGCGAGCCGGTGAGGAAGATGTCGACGCCGAGCTCGTCCTTCTTGATCGGGATGGTCGAGAAGGAGCTGACGGTGTCGGCGATGGAGATCACGTCGGGGAACTCGCGGACCACGGCCATGATGTCGGCGATGGGCGAGAGGGTGCCGGTGGACGTCTCGGAGTGGATGAAGGTGATGCAATCGAACTTGCCCGTGGCGAGGGCCTTGCGGACGGCTTCGGGGTCGACGGGCTTGCCCCATTCGAACTGGAGGGCTTCGGCGTGCTTGCCGCAGCGCTTGGCGACGTCGTTCCATTTGTCGGAGAACGCGCCGTTCATGCAGTTGAGCACGCCTTTGCGGCAGACGTTGCGGAGGGCGCCTTCCATCACGCCCCAGGCCGAGCTGGTGGAGAGGTAGACCGGATCCTGGGTGAAGAACATGGCCTGCAGGCGGGGCTGCATGTCGTTGTACAGCTTGACGAAGTCGCCGGAGCGGTGGCCGACCATGGGTTTGCCCATGGCTTGGACGATCGAGTCGGAGACGGTCAGGGGGCCGGGTATATATAGACGATAGCTCATCGTTGGAAGGTGGTGAGGAGGGAGGTGGGGACTTCGGGGTTCTCGAGGCGGACGATGCGGCGGTTGCCCTCGGCGAGGGTCGCGGTCCGGGGTTTCCAGGCCGTCGCGGCGGCTTCTTCGACCTGGGTGAAGGACATGATGACCAGGAGGTCGCCGGGCTTGCCGAGGTGGGCGGTCGCCCCGTTGAGGCAGACTTCCCGGGTCCCGGCGGGGGCAGGGATGGCGTAGGTCTCGAAGCGCTCGCCGTTGGCCAGGTTGCCGATCAGGATCTTCTCATAAGGGAGCATCCCGACGAGGGCCATGAGCTCGCGATCGATGGCCAGGGAGCCTTCGTAATCGAGCCGGGCCGCGGTGACCTCGGCTCGGAGAAGTTTGGTGCGCAACAGGTGTACGAGCATGGCGCTGGGTCGTCCTTCTCAATCGGGATGGTTGCCTTCGTCAAACAACTTTGCATCAATTCGTCCATGGCCGCCAAGCATCGAGGCTTCTTTTCCTCCCTTGGAGAGGCCGTGGCCGCGTATGCCGTAGACGTAGTCTACGAGCGCCGGAAAGGGCCCGGCGCGACCTTGCTCGGGGCCTTCCTGAAGGCGCTTTCGTGGATTTTCGAGGTCCTGGTCCGCCTGCGTCTCTGGCTGTATCGCCACCGGCTTTTCCGCGACACGCCGCTCGGCTGCAAGGTCGTGGTCGTCGGCAATCTCACCGTCGGCGGCACGGGCAAGACCCCGATCGTGCTCAAGATGGCCCGCGTGCTCACCGCGCGCGGCCGCAAGGTCGCCATCCTTTCCCGCGGCTACAAAGGCGCCTCCGATTCGATGCCCAAGCGCTTCTGGCGCTGGCTCACCCAAGGCAGCCGGCCCGATCCGTTGGTGGTCTCCGACGGCCGGACGGTGCTGGTCGGGCCTGACGAGGCGGGCGACGAACCTTTCATGCTCGCGCAGAACCTCTGCGGCGAAGGCGTGGTCGTCATCGTCGACCGGGATCGCGTCGAGGGCGGCCGTTTCGCGCTCCGCCGTTTCGGCGTCGACACCATCCTCCTGGACGACGGGCTCCAGTACCTGCCGCTGCGCGGCCAGATCAACCTGCTGCTCGTCGATAGCCGCGATCCGTTCGGCAACGGTTCGTTGCTGCCCCGCGGCGTGTTGCGCGAGCCCGTCTCCAACCTGAGCCGGGCGTCCTACGTCTTCGTGACGAAGTCGGTCGGCGCCGTCGACCCCGCCCTGGCCGCCTTGATCCGCCGGCACAATCCCACGGCCGAGATCATCGCCTGCTCGCACAGCGCCCGCGAACTCGTCGAGGTCGACGGCCCCGGGCGGCTGCCGATGGGCGACCTGAAAGGCCGGCGCATCGCCGCCTTCTCGGGCATCGCCACGCCGGAACGCTTCGAGGAGCTGCTGACCGGCCAAGGCGCCACGATCGTCGCCAACCGGCGCTTCCTCGACCACCATGCCTTCGCGGACGAGGATCTGGACGAAGTCCTCGAGCAGGCCATGCAAGCCAAGGCCGAGATGATCCTGACGACGGAGAAGGACGCGGTCCGCCTGCAGGCCCGTTTCCGTCCGCCGATCCCGCTGATGTTCGTCCGGCTCGAGGTCGAGATCCTGGGCGACCCGGAAGGCTTCAACGCGGCCGTCGAGCGGATCTGCCTGGGGCCTTCTTCTTCGGCGCGCTGAGCGGCTCGGGCTGGAGCTTCTGGGCGATCGTCAGGAAGGCGTCCTGCGCGCACGGGGCCCGCCGGGCGTCCGGCGTGCAGGCGACGTAGGCGCCGTCAGGCCGGAGCGTCTTGGCGTCGCCGGAGCGCTCCAGGTAGGTGGCGATGACTTCGCCCTCGATGCGTCTGCGCAACGCCTTGTGGCGGACCGGGAAGACGCATTCGACCCGGCGGAGGAAGTTGCGCGGCATCCAGTCGGCGCTGCCGAGGAGGATGATGGGCTCGCCGCCCGAATTCTCGAAGCGGAAGAGGCGGCTGTGCTCGAGGAACCTGCCCAGGAAGCTGCGGACGCGGATGTTCTCGCTTCGTCCCGGAACGCCGGGCTTGAGGCAGCAGATGCCTCGGACGACGAGCTCGACCTTCACTCCGGCGGACGAGGCGCGGTACAGCGCGCTGATGACGTCGGGATCGACGAGGCTGTTGACCTTGGCGAAGATGCTGGCCTTGCGTCCGGCGGCCGCCGCCGACGTCTCGGCGTCGATCAGGTCGATGGTGCGACGGGAAAGGTCGAACGGCGCGACGATGAGATGCTTGAACTTGGGGCGACCGAGATTCCCGGTCAGCACGTTGAAGAGCAGGCCGACGTCGGCGGTGATCTCGGCGTCCGCGGTGAACATCGAGAAATCGGTGTAGATGCGCGCGGTCTTGGGGTTGTAGTTGCCGGTGCCGAGGTGGGCGTAGCGACGGAGGCCGCCTTTCTCCTGCCGGATGACGAGGCAGGCCTTGCAATGCGTCTTCAACCCGGCGAGGCCGTAGACGACGTGCGCGCCCGCTTCCTCGAGCTGGCGGGCCCACTCGATGTTGTTCAGTTCGTCGAAGCGGGCGCGGAGTTCCACCAAGGCCGTGACCTGCTTGCCGTTGCGGGCGGCTTCCTTGAGCGCCTCGACGACCGGCGAATCCCCGCTGGTCCGGTAGAGCGTCAGCTTGATCGCGACGACGGAATCGTCGCGCGCGGCCTGCCGGATGAAGTCGACCACCGGCGTGAACGACTCGTAGGGGTGGTGGAGCAGCAGGTCGTGCTGGGCGATGCGCGCGAAGAGCTTGGCGGCGTCCGTGAATTCGGCCGGCAGCGCGGGGACATAGGCCGGGTACAGGAGGTCGGGCCGCGGGATCAGCTCGATGAGGCTTCCCAGGCGCAGGAGGTTGACCGGCCCGGCGACGCGGAACGCGTTGTCCGCGGACAGTCCGATGGACTTCAGCAGCCACTGCATCTCGCCTTCGGGGACGTCCGCCTCGATCTCGAGCCGCACGGGCGCCCCTTTGCGCAGGTTGCGGATCTCCTCCTCGATGGCCTCGAGCAGGTTGCCGGCTTCTTCCTCGTCGACGTAAAGGTCGCTGTTGCGCGTGATGCGGAAAGCCCACGAGCCCTGCAGCTCCAGCCCGGGGAACAACCGATGGATGAAGAGCTGGATGACGTGGCTCAGGAGGGTGAACGACTGGCCTGCGCCCTGGCCGACGGTGAGCACGCGCGGCAGCACGCGCGGGATCGGCACCACCGCCCGGCGGATCTCGCCGTCGGTCGGATCGCGCAGGAGCACCAGCAGATAGAGGCCTTTGTTGGTCAGCACCGGGAACGGGTGCGACGGGTCGATCGCCAGGGGCGTGAGGGCCGAGAAGATGTCGGTGTCGAAGCGGGGCGAGAGTTCGGCCCGGTCCGCGTCGTCGAGCTGTTCGCGGGACTTGAAGACGATGCCTTGGGCGGCCAGGGCCGGCAGCAGCTGGTTCTTCCAGCAGGCCTGCTCGGCCTCGACGAGCTGGCGGGCCTTGTCCAGGATCTCGGTCAGGAATTCGCGGGTCGCCGGGTGGCTGCCCGATTCCTCCTGCTGCATGACCCCGGCCACGCGGATCTCGAAGAACTCATCGAGGTTGGAACTGGCGATGGACAGGAAACGCACCCGCTCGAGCAAGGGGACGGTGTCGTCCTCGGCGAGTTCGAGGACACGTCGGTCGAAGCTGAGCCAGCTGAGTTCGCGATTGAACATGGAGAGGACGGTCTGCCCGCCGTGCCATGCGGGCACAGGGGACTCCGCTCATTAAATTCGTCGCGCGGCCGGCTGGCAAACAAATGCCCCGTCCGGTTTGTTACATTATGGTGCCCGGCCGGCCTCCGGCGTCCAAAATACCGTCAATTCCTGATGATTCGCCAGACGCAGCTTGGGCGCGGCCGGATGGGGGTGACGGACGATGTCGCCGCGTCCGAAGGCCGCCGCCAGCTTCTTGACCTCATGTTTCGAGAGGCCGCGGGTGGGGACTTCGATCGCCTCGATGCGGCCTTCGCGGACGGTGATGAAGCGGATCAGTCCTTTGATGATCTGCACGTCCGAGATCAGGCGGCTCAGGCCGGCGGGCAAAGGGGGCAGGGGGGCGTCGGAAAAAGCGGCGTACGCATAGCGGACTTCGCGGAGGTCGCGATGAAGGTGGCGGTTGACGAATTCCGTCGAGGCCGGAGCTTCCCAGGCGCGGGTCTCGTGGCTCCAGTGTTCGCCCGGTCCGAGCTGAGGGTCAGGCAGGCCGTCGAGCTCGGGGGCGATGCGCGCCATCGTGCCCGCGGCCACCGTGTCGCTGAGGCGTTGCAGGCGCTCGGCGGTGATCTTCAGCGCCGGTTCGAGGAGCAGGACGAGTCCGCCGGGAGCGAGCCGAGCCTTGAGCTCGCCGAACCAGCGGAGCAGGGCGCCCTGGTCGAGCTGGGGCATCTCGTTCATCACGAAGCCGGCGACGATCAGGTCGAAGGGTCCTTCCGGCCAGGTCTCAGGGCGCGACGCGTCCCCGCTACGCGTCTTCGTCTCGACGGCAGCGCCCAAGGTCGCGTGCGCGAAGGCTTCCATCGCCGCCAAGGCGGTGGGCGACTTGTCCACGCCATGCAGGGAGAGTTTGTCGAAGCCGGCTTGACGGAGTCGATAGGCCGCGGCGACCCCGCAGGAACCGGGGCCGGAGCCGAGGTCGAGGATGGCCGGCACGGCGCTCGAAGGCTTCCAACCGCGCAATCCGCACGCTTGGGCGAGGGCGAAAGAGGTACGGGTGAAGCTTTGGGGCAGGAAGAAGACCCCGTAGGCGGCCAACAGCCGCGGGTCGGCGAAATAATCCGGGAACTTCTTGTCGGGTCGCTCCGTCGTGAAGAGGTCCGAAAGATGCGCCACGGCGGGCGTCATCCGTTCCAGGGCTTCATCGCCGACCTTCTCGGCCGCGATTTCCGCCTGCGCGATCCAGAAGGCCTCCGCTTCCGCGGGGTAAGCGAGGCGGGCCTCAGCCGGCGACATCGCGACGGCCCTCCAGCGCGCTGCGCAGCGTGGCCGGGTCGGCGAACGTCAGGCCGCTGCCGCTCGGCAGTCCGAAGCCGATGCGGGAGACCTTGATCGACGGGCGGACCGCCTGGATGGCTTCGCCGATGTAGTGGCAGGTCGCCTCTCCCTCGATATCGTTGCCGAGGGCGAGGACGACCTCGGTGATGGGTTCGTCTTTCAGCCGCTGTTCGAAACTGGCGAGGTTGAGCTGGTCCGGGCCCACGCCGTTGATCGGCGAGAGGCGGCCGTGGAGCACATGGTAGCTGCCGCGGTAGGCGGCGGAGCGTTCGATGGCCATCAGGTCGGGCACCTGCTCGACGACGCAGACCGAAGCCGGGTCGCGCTTGGGGTCCTGGCAGATGGGGCAGAGCGCGGTCTCGGCGAGGCTGCCGCAGCGGCCGCAGCGTCGGACGGCGGCGGCGGCGGCCTGGAGCGACTCGAGCAGGGGCGCGAGCTTGCCGGGCCTTTCGACGAGGAGGTGCAGGGCGATGCGTTCGGCCGAGCGGTGCCCCATGCCGGGGAGCATCTTCAGGAGCTGGCGGACCTTGTCGAAGGAAGGGGTCACGGGCGATCACATCCCGGGCAGGGAGAAGCCGGCCGTGGCCTTGGACATCGTGGCCTCATGGAGCTCGCGGGCCTTGGCCGAGGCTTCCTGCAAGGCGGCGACGAGCGCCTGCTCGACCACCGCCTTCTCTTCCTTGATGAACTCGGGATCGACCGACAAAGCCTGGACGACGCCATGGCCGTCGACGGTCACCTTGATCGCGCCCCCGCCGTGCGAGACCTCCAGTCGCTCCGCGGCCAGCCGCTGCTGGGCCTCGGCGATGCCTCGTTGCATCTTCTGGGCTTGTTTGAGGAGTTTGCCTACGCCTGCCATAGTAGGTCCAGACTCCCGAGCGGGGCGGGGGAGTCAAGTCGTCCCGCCGGCTCCCTGCTTGCCTCCGTCGGCGCGGGCGGCAGGTTCGGGGCATGCTGCCGCCGCGCGACCTCCAGATCATCGGTGACTTCGTGGCCATCACCTGGACGGACGGCCGGGAGCAATGCCTTCGCGCCGAACTCCTCCGCGAGCTTTCCCCGAGCGCCGAGAACATGGGGGAAGTCGACATCCTGGGCCAGCGCTGGGGCGGCGACGGGCCGCGACGTTTCCCGGGCGTGACCGTCACGGGCATGTGCCGCGTCGGCAACTACGCCGTCGCCTTCGAGTTCAGCGACGGACACCGCACGGGCATCTACAGCTGGGAATACCTGCGCGCCATCGGGGAGACGAAATAATTTTTACGGGTTGCCCCACGCCCGGATTCGGTCACGGTGACCGGCGTGAAAAAGACTTACGTCCTGGACACCAACGTACTGATTCACGATCCCGACTCCCTGTTCAAGTTCGACGAGCACATCGTCGCGATCCCCGTCGAGGTTCTCTCCGAGCTCGATCGGCTGAAGACCCAGCAAGGTCAGCTCGGCGCCAGCGCGCGTCGCGTGAACCGGTCCATCCGGAGCCTTTTCGAGAACCGCCCGCTCAAGGAGATCGCCGAAGGCGACCCGAGCAAGCCCGGGGCCCTGCATGCGAAGCTCCGCGACGGCGGCGAGCTGCGCATCATCATCAACGAGTCGCTGATCCGCGACCACTTCAACGGCGCGAAGGCCGAACGCGTCCGGGCCGTCTTCATGCAGGTCGACGCCCCCGACCACCGCATCATCGCCTCCGCGATCTACCTGCGCGACACGTCGAAAGGGCCCGTCGTTCTCGTCACCAAGGACGCCTGCATGTCCCTCAAGGCGCAGGCCCTCGGGATGGACGTCCAGGACTACCGCAACGACCGCGTCGAGACCAGCGACGAGGGCGAGTACCGGACCATCAAGGTTTCCGCGGCCGCCATGCGTGATTTCCGGGAACTGGGCCAGGTGCAGGTGAAGGTGAAGGAAGAACCGCCGCTGATCATCAACGAATACGTGATGTTCACGTCCGATTCCTGGACCGAACCGGCCCGCCACGTCGGCGACGGGGCTTTCGTCCCGCTGGGTCTCTACCGCGAGTTCATGTCCTCGGACAGCGGCGCCCGCAAGGGGTTGCAGATGCCCCGCGGCATGCGCGTCATCCCCAAGAACTTCGAGCAATGGATCTTCTTGGACGCCCTGCTGAACCCGGAGATCCGCCTGGTGACATGCTTCGGTCGCGCCGGCACCGGCAAGACCTTCCTTTCCATCGCCGCGGCCCTTTCCCAGGTCCTCAGCGACTTCTCCCCGTACAAGAAGCTCTACGTCTCCCGTCCGGTCGTGCAGATCGGCAAGGACATCGGCGCGTTGCCCGGCTCCAAGGAAGAGAAGCTCTCGCCTTACATCCAGCCCTACTTCGACAACCTCGAGGTGCTGTTCTCGAAGAACGGCAACGCCGCCCCGACGCCGACCGCCAAGGAGGCCGTCGCCACCGATTCGCAACGCCGCCAGAAGAAGGCGCAGGCCATGAAGACGCCGCAGCCGATCTTCGGTTCCCAGTTCCAGGCCATCAACCAGCCTCGCAAGCCCTACCAGTGGCTCATCGATTCCGGCCTGATCGAGATCGAGGCGATGACCTTCATCCGCGGTCGTTCCATCGGCCACGCCTTCATGATCGTCGACGAGGCGCAGAACATGACGCCGCATGAGGCCAAGACCGTCATCACGCGGATCGGCGAAGGCTCCAAGGTCGTGCTCATCGGCGACCTGGACCAGGTCGACACCCCTTATCTCGACGGCAAGTCCAACGGGCTCATCCATACCCATGAGCGCATGAAAGGCCATGCCATCACCGCCAACGTGCGCCTGATCAACGGCGTCCGTAGCGCCTTGTCCGAGCTCGCCGCCCAGCTGATGTGAGCAACTTCCCGCCCCGCCGGGGCGGGGCCGGGTAGTCCGTCCTTGCGCACGCGTTTGCGCGGGGTTTCCCTGCAGGGCGTGGAGAAAGAAACCCCGATGCAGCGGCAGTACCGCGAGTTTCGTGAGAAGCTCGCGGCGGGGACGATCCTGCTTTTCCGGCTGGGTGATTTCTACGAGGTCTTCGGGGAGGATGCGGTGATCGCCGCCAAGGTGCTCGGCCTGACGCTCACGAAACGTCACGAGACGCCGATGGCCGGCCTGCCGCACCATGCCGCCCCGGCCTACGTCAACCGGTTGCTCGCCGCCGGCTGGAAGGTCGCGATCTGCGACCAGCTCGAAGCGCCGGTCGCCGGCAAGCTCGTCCGCCGCGGCCTCACCCGCATCCTGACGCCCGGCACGGCCCTCGAGGATTCCCAGCTCGATTCGCGGCGCGGCAATTATCTCGCGGCGATCTCCTGGGACAAGCAGGGCTGGCACGCCTCCTGGCTCGATGTCTCCACCGCGGACTTCCGTCTGGCGACCGACGCCTCGCCGGCGCGACTCCTTCCGTTGCTCCACTCGGTCTCTCCCCGCGAGGTCATCTTGCCCGAAGGGCTCGAGCCGCCGGCGGAGCATCGCGAGGCGTTGGAAGTCTTCCTGCAGGGTCGGGCCTCCTCGCGTCTGCCGGGTTGGAACTTCGACGGCGCCGCGGGCGCCCGTCTCGTCGCCCAGACCCTGTCGGTCCATGGGCTGGCCGGCTTCGGGCTCACCGAGGAGCACCCCGCCTTGGGCGCCGCCGGGGCGGTGCTCGGTTACGTGACTGATTCGCTCTGCGACCGCCCGAAGAACCTCTTTCGCCTGAGCGAGACGAAGCTGGGTTCCGCGGTGCTGCTGGACGCGGCTTCCTCCCGCAATCTGGAGCTCTTCGCCTCCTCGAACGGCTCCCGCGAAGGCTCCCTGCTGGAAACCATCGACCGCACCGAGACGCCTTCGGGCGCCCGCCTGCTGGCGCTCTGGCTGGCAGAACCTTCGACCGACCTCGCCACGATCTCGCAGCGTCAGGATGCCGTCGGTGCGTTCTTCAAGCACCCCGGCGCCTCGTCCCGCGTCGGCGAGTCGCTCCGTGGCGTCCGGGACATCGCGCGCATCCTCGCCCGCCTCCAGAACCGGCTCCGGAATCCGCGCGAACTCGGCGGCGTCCGGGATACTCTCCGATCCCTGCCCCCCATCCGCGAGGAGCTGCTGGCCCTGCCGGGCGGAGCGCTGGCGGACCAAGCCGCCCGCATCAATCCGGAGCCCGAGCTCCTCGCCCGCCTCGAATCGGCCCTGGGCGACGAGCTGCCGGTCGACCTGAGCGAGGGCGGGGCGCTGCGCGCGGGTTTCGACGCCGAACTCGACCGTCTTCGCTCCCTTGCTTCCGACAGCAAGGGCTGGATCGCCGAGTTCGAACGCAACGAGCAGAACCGCACCGGGATCAAGTCCCTCAAGGTCCGCTACAACGGCGCCTTCGGTTACGCCATCGAGATCACCAAGGCCAACCTGGCCGCGGTGCCGGCCGATTACATCCGCAAGCAGACGATGGTGAACGCCGAGCGCTTCACCACGGAGGAGCTCCGTGCGAAGGAACGCGAGGTGCTGCGGGCCGACGAACAGGCGCTCGCCCGCGAGACCGAACTTTTCCAGGCCCTCCTCGCCGAGGTCATCGCCCGGACCGAATCCCTGCTGGGCACCGCGCAGGCGGTCGCCGAAGTGGATATCGTCCGCGGCTGGGCCGAACTGGCCCGCGAGGCCAACTGGACCAAGCCCATCGTCGACGACAGCGATGTGCTGGAGGTCGAGCAAGGCCGTCACCCCGTCGTGGAACGCATGCTCCAGTCCCGTCCCGGCGCGGGCTCGTTCGTGCCCAACGACACCCGCCTGAGCAGCACCGGCGAGCAGATCGCCTTGCTCACCGGCCCGAACATGGCCGGAAAATCGACTTATATCCGCCAGGTCGCGCTGATCGCGATGCTCGCCCATCTCGGTTGCTGGGTGCCGGCCGCCTCCGCCCGCATCGGCCTCGTCGACCGCATCTTCTGCCGCGTCGGCGCCTCGGACGAACTATCCCGCGGCAACTCGACCTTCATGGTCGAGATGAACGAGACCGCGAACATCCTCAACAACGCCACGACCCGCTCGCTGGTGGTGCTGGACGAGATCGGCCGTGGCACGAGCACGTACGACGGCATCAGCATCGCCTGGGCCGTCGCCGAGCATCTCCACGGCGGCGCCGAGGCCGGCCCGCGCACGCTGTTCGCGACCCATTATCACGAACTCACCAAGCTGGCCGGTTCCATGAAGCGGCTCCGCAACTGGTCCGTCGCCGTGAAGGAGTGGAAGGACGAGATCGTGTTCGTCCGACGCGTGGTGCCCGGCGCCGCCGATCGTTCCTACGGTATCCAGGTGGCGCGACTCGCGGGCATGCCTCCGGCGGTCGTCCAGCGCGCCCGGGAGATCCTGGGAGGCCTGGAGGCGGGCTCCGGGCTGCCCGCCAAGGCGTCGCCGATGCCCGGCGTACCTGCCCCCGTTCATGAGGTGAGGAAGCCCGTGGTGCCTAAGCCGAAGGCCAAGGAAGCCGGTCCGGAACTCGACCTCTTCGCCTAAATCCGCTCGTTCCACTCCCGGGAGGCGAACTTGCCCCAGGTGCCTTCGTGGTCGAACTGGTTGTAGATCGGCTCGCTGACGGCCACGGCGGCGCTTCGCAGCACCTCGCTGAGGGCCTGGACGAAATCCTTCTCGAATCGCAGCCAGTCGCAGCCGGGCAGGAAAGGGCGCCATACGTAACCTTCCACCAGCAGTCCTTGGCGGGTGCGTTTCTGCGCGGCGCCCGCTACCTTGCGCCCGTCGTCGCTCCGGACCAGGTCGTTGGGCTCGGCCCGACGCGAACAGTCGTCCGGCGCCTGGAAATCGCGGGAGCCGGCCGGCATCGGCGCCAGCTTCACGGGCTGCCCCTGACGGAGCAGCGCTTGGAGGAGGGCTTCGTGGATGGCGGCGTAGCTGGCCATCGCGTCGGCCTGGAACAGCGGATGCGACGGAGGGATGACGAGGGCGAAGGTCCAGTCCTCGAGATGCGAGACCAGGCCGCCGCCCGTGCAGCGTCGCACCAGCGGGTAGTGCGCGGGGACCTGCGCCCGGTATTTGGCCCAGGATTGAGACACCCCGAACGTGAACGCAGGTTCGGACCAGGCGTAGGCGCGGAAGCGCACGTTGGCGGGCGCCGGATAGTACTCCAGGAGCATGAGGTCCGCGGCCATGTTGGCGACGGCGTCGGCGGCCTGGCGGGGGAGGACGTCCATGTTCAGAAGTCTATGCCTTTTTCGAGTCGACGCACGACCTTTCGCCCGGTCGCCTGCTCGTACCATGCTTCGCAACCCCGGGGGACGCGGAGCGTCGCCAGCTGCTCTTCGAACGACTGGGCCGGCGTGCGCAGTTTTCCGGCCAAGGGGTGCAGGCGCAGGCTGAGGTCGCGCGGGCGGGAAGCCGCGGCCGGGACGTCGGCGCGGCTGAGCGGACGGACGAGGGTTTCCGCATCGAGGCCGAAATGCCGGGCGATCCGGACGCCGATCTCGTGGCGGCTCATGGCTTCGGTGCCCGCCCAATGGTAGAGCCCTGAAAGGTTGGCCCGCTCGCACAGCTCGATGGTCACGTCGGCGAGATTGGACACCTCGACGGGTTGGCGGATCTCGTCGGTGAAGAGGGCGGCGGCCTTGCCTTCCTTCCAGGAGGCGAAGAGACGCTCGTGCAAGCCGCGGTCGCCGCCGGGCGAGTTGCCGATGATCGGCGAGGTGCGCAGGACGGCGGCATGTTCGCGACCGTAGCGCAGGACCTCGATTTCAGCCGCCGCCTTCGTCTCGCCGTAAAGGTTCAGCGGGGCCGGCTGATCGGAGGGCTGGTAGCCGCCGGCGACCCCGTCGAAGACGGTGTCGGTCGAGAGATGGACGAGCTTCGCCCCGAGATGGAAGCAGAGCTGCGCGAGCTTCCTGGGGACGTCGGTGTTGAGCGCCTTGGCCCGGGTCGGATCCGCGAGGCAGGCTTCGATCGTCGGCCGGGCGGCGCAATGCACGACGGCGTGCGGGAATTCCTCGAGAATAAGCGCTTCGAGCGCGGCCTCGGAGCAGAGGTCGAAGGCACGGGCCTGCGCCACGCCCGGGATCGTCGGCGCGCGGCTGCCGCCGAGCGCGAGGACCTCGTGTCCACGCCGCACGGCGGCGAGGCACGCTTCGCGGCCCAGGAATCCGGAAGCGCCGGTGACGACGAGTTTCATGCAGCACGCTTAAGCCTCGGTCATGCCCTAGGCAAGCGGGGAGGGCGGTCGCTCTCGCTTGCCAAGCGAGCGAACTCTCGCATTGATTGCCTTATCCATGGCTTCCTACGCAGACCTGGCCAATCGGCCTGTGCTCACCCAGCCCGTCTACGAGGCCGGTCGTCCCATCGAGGTGGTCGCCCGCGAATTCGGCCTGGATCCCGCCGCCGTCATCAAGCTGGCTTCGAACGAGAATCCGCTCGGGCCCTCGCCCCTTGGTCTCGTCGCCGCCCGGAAGGCCTTGGATAGCTGCCACCTTTATCCGGACGGCGGGTGCACCTTCCTGCGCGAGAAGCTGGCCGCCAAGTGGGCGCTGGCGCCCGGCAACTTCGTCATCGGCAACGGTTCGAACGAGGTGATGATCCTGCTGGCACAGGCTTTCCTGCGACCGGGCGACGAAGTCGTCTTCGGTTCCCAGGCCTTCATCGTATACAAGCTCGCCACGATGCTCTTCGGCGCGACGCCGGTCGAGGTGCCGATGCCGGGGTATCGCCATGACCTCAAGGCCATGCGCGCCGCGGTCACCGCCAAGACCCGTCTGGTCTTCCTGGCCAGCCCGAACAACCCGACCGGCGGCACCGACGATCCGGCGGACATCCTCGCGTTCGCCGCGTCCCTGCCCGACGACGTCATCTTCTGCCTCGACGAAGCCTATGCGGAATACCTCGAAGCATCCGCCGACCTCCGCCCGCTGATGAAAGCCGGGCGCAAGGTCGTGCTGTCCCGGACTTTCTCCAAGGCCTACGGCCTCGCCGGCCTCCGGGTCGGCTACCTGATGGGTTCGACCGAAGTCTGCGGCCTCCTCAATCGCGTCCGCCAGCCGTTCAACGTGAACCTCCCCGCCTTGGCCGCCGCCGAGGCCGCCTTGGACGACGAGGACTTCGTCCGGCGCACCCGCGCGGTGAACGCCGCCGGCATCGCCCAGCTTTCCGCCGGGCTCAAGCAGCTCGGTTTCGCCTTCATCGACGGTAAGGCCAACTTCCTCGCGGCGCAGGTGCCGAAGGCCGAGGAGGCCTTCACCTTGCTGCAGAAGGCCGGCGTGATCGTCCGGCCCCTCCGCGGCTATGGCATGACGGGCTGGCTGCGGCTGACCGTCGGCACCGAAGCGCAGAACGCCCGTCTGCTGGCCGAACTCGCGAAGCTCTGACCATGGATTTCGACGAAGCCGTCCGCCTCATCCGTCAGAAGGATGCCCGCTACCAGCCGCAGGCCTACGACGTCGTGCGGCTCGGGCTCGACCACGCCCAGAAGCTCATCCACGGCGAACCCAAGAAAGGCAAGAGCACCGTCAACCGTCACGTCAGCGGGCCGCAGCTGCTCGAGGGTTTCCGGCAGCATGTGATCGAGACCTATGGTCCGATGGCCTATCCCTTGCTGCATAACTGGGGTCTGCGCAAGTCGGCCGACGTCGGCAACATCGTCTTCAACATCATCGAGACGGGGCTCTTCGGGCGGTCGCCGGAGGACAATCTCGAGGACTTCAAGGACGTCTACGATTTCAAGGACGTCTTCCAGAAGCCCTTCGAGCCGAAGTCGAACTGATCAGGCGTTCACGAAGCTGATCGCCCGGACATCCTGGCAGCCGCGCAGCAGCCGGATCTTCGCCAGCATGGCCCGCTCGTGGAAGCGGACTTCCGACTTCACGACGGAATTCTCGCACTGCACGACGAGCTTCCCGCCTTCGAGCACGCGCAGGGGAGCGCAGCGTCGGGCCAGTTTCAGCGGGAGCAGTTCCAGCCAGTGCGCCACGATGGCGGTCTCCGGCACGGGCTTGTCCAGCCGGAGCTTCCTGAACGCATCCTGCACCGCGTCGTCGATCGTCTTCATCGCGCGGTCGGTGGAGCGGCCGCGGTCTTCGGGGAGGCCGCGCAGGTTGGCGAGCAGGTTCTGGACGGTCCGGGAGAACTTCCCTTTCAGCCTGCCTTCCGTCAGCAGGGCGCGGATGGCATAAGGGGCTTCGGCGATCCGCTCGTTGCGCAGGCAGCGGTCCGGCGCGTGCGCGCCGCCGACCACCACTCCGGTCGCGCCGGCGTCGCGGGCGCCCTCGCCGTCCTCCGTCGGACTGTCGCCGAAGTGCACCAGTCCGGTGACGGCGCCGCCGAGGGCGCGGGCCGCCTGGCCGAACGCCTTCGGGTCGGGCTTGGCGTGGCCGGTCTCCGCGGACAGGAAGATGCCGTCGAGGTGCTTCGTCAGCCCGTGGCCGGCGAGCACCTGGCGCATGCGCGCGTCCGCGTTGGACAGCACGCCCACCTTGACGCCGAGGAAGCGGATCGCGGAGATCGCCTGGAGCGTGCCGGGCGCCAGCCGCCACGATTCCGGTCGGGCGAAAGCGTCCCAGCATTCGCGGAAGACCGCCTCGGCCTTCGCGGCAGGCAATGCCGGTCCGAAGCAACGCTCCACCACTTCCCTCCAGAAGGCCTCGGGCTTCGCGTGTTTCGGTCCGCCTTTGAAAGCCAGAGGAAACGCAGCGTCGAGCACGGCGGCCTCGACATCGACGCCGTGCTTCCGCGCGCAGGCCGCGTAGACGCCGCCCACCGAGGGGTGGGGGAAAAGCAGGGTGCCTGCGAGATCGAAGGTGACGGCTTGGACGCGGGCCATGGCGTGGAAGGGAGGGGTGCCGACCGCAAAGGTCAACCCGTCCCATCATGTCCCGGCTTGTCCCGGGGCGAGAACGGGTAATAAACAACTTATGCACCGCGGTTGGCAGGTCATCGGAAGCTTGCTGGGCGGTCTGTCGCTCGGCCTGGCCGGTTGCGCCGTCACCGACCAGCCGGGCGGATCCATCCGGCATGTCTACGTCCGGGAAGCCACCGGCGCGACCCTCTCCGACCTGCTGGTTCACGACGCCGTCATCCATGACACTTCCGTCCGGGTCCTGTCGGGCCGTGGTTACGTGGCGGCCCTGGAACTTTCCGCAGCCGACGCCTTGCTGCGGCCGGCTTGGATCGTTCGACCGCCGGCGGAGGGGGCGGGCGCCCCGAAGGTCTCGCTGCGCCTGACCTTGGAGCGGAAGGACGGGCGCATCCTGCGGTCCTTCGAGGCGATCGACGAAGTCCCGGTGCGTTTCCTGAGTCCGGAGCGCGTCGCCGACCACGTCCGCGCGCGACTCGGGACGATCAACCGCGGGCCGACAGCCGCGCCCTGATCTCGGCGACCAGCTTCCCGGTCTCGGGCATGTTCACGCCCGCCGCCAGGCCGCGTCGCAGCGGTTCGCCCCAGATGCCCTGGACCTCGACGTCACGGCCTTCCATGAAATCGATGAGGCTCGACGGGCGGTAGGGGCCCATGCCCGCCGTGACGACGAACTGGCGCTTGATGTGCGCGTCATCGAAGCCGTGGCCGCGGGCCCAGGCCGCCGCCTGCACCTCCTTCATCAGGAGGTAAGCGCGTTCGTTCAGCCCGGGGTCGGCGAGGATGAGGTCGGTCGTGAGGCCGCCCGCGGCGATGGCGAGGCCGTTGAAGGGAATGTTCCAGCAGAGTTTCTTCCATAGCACGCCCTCGAGCGACGCTTCCGCCTGGCAGTCCACGCCGGCGCCGGCGAACACCGCGACGCAGCGTTCGACGACGGGATTGACCGGGCCCTGGGCGGCCGCCATGCGCACGTAGCCGGCCAGGGTCGTGTCGATGACCGCAGGGGCCAGGCGATTGATGCAGACGAAGCAAAGCCCGGCCACGATGCGGCCGTCGGGCAGGAGCTTGGCCAGCGCCTCGACGTTGCCCATGCCGTTCTGGAGGGTGAGGACGACCGTGGCCGGGCCGAGCAGGGGCGTGACCAAGGCCGGCAGGGCGTGGTTGGAGGTCGACTTGAGCGTGACGACGACGAGGTCGCACGGGCCTATGGCCGAAGCATCGGGCGTGGCCGACGCGACGCGGACGGTCCGTTCCCGTCCCTTTTCGCGGATGGCCAGGCCGTTTTCCCGGATGGCCTGGAAGTCGCTGCGGGCGAGGCAATGCACCTCATGACCTGCTTCCGCGAGCAAGGCCGCATACCAACCTCCGAGCGCGCCGGTGCCGACGATGGCGATCTTCATGGGCGACCTTGCGGACGGCGGACGGAGGTGTGACGGGCTTCCGTCAGCTTCGCCGGATAATCCAGGGTGAAATGGAGCCCGCGGCTCTCGCGACGCTGCAAGGCGCAGTCGATGATGAGCTCCGCCACCTGGATCAGGTTGCGCAGCTCCAGCAGGCGGGGTTCGACGCGGAAATTCCAGTAGTACTCCCGGATCTCGTCCGACAGGGTGCCGATGCGCGTACGGGCGCGCTGCAGGCGCTTGGTCGAACGGACGATCCCGACATAGTCCCACATCGTGCGGCGGAGCTCGTCCCAGTTGTGCGTCAGCACCACGCGTTCGTCCGGGTCGCCCGCCGCGCCGTCGATCCACATCGGCAGGGGGCAGGGTTCGCCGCCGCGGCCGACGATCTCCGCGTGGGCCGCCGCGGCGCCGTCATGCGCCAGGACGACCGCTTCGAGCAAGGAATTGGAGGCGAGACGATTGGCGCCATGCAGGCCGGTGCAGGCGACCTCGCCGACGGCGAAAAGGCCGGCGAGCGAGGTCTGGCCCCGGAGGTCGGTGGCGACGCCTCCGCAGAGGTAATGGGCGGCCGGGACGACCGGGGCGGGCTCCTTCGTCAGGTCGAAGCCGGCCTTGAGGCAGGTGCCGTAGATATGAGGGAAACGCTCCGCGAAGCGTCCCTTGGCCACCTGCGTGGCGTCGAGCAGGACGTGCGGCGCGCCGTCGCGTTTCATGACCGAGTCGATCGCGCGGGCGACGATGTCGCGCGGAGCGAGGTCGCCGAGCGGATGGAAATCCTTCATGAACGGACGCAGCGTGAGGTCGCGCAGGATGGCGCCCTCGCCGCGGACGGCCTCGGAGATGAGCGCGCGGCTGCCGTCGGGCGCCTTGAGCGCCGTCGGGTGGAACTGCACCATTTCCATGTCGCGGACCTCGGCCCCGGCGCGATAGGCCATCGCGATGCCGTCGCCGGTCGCGATGTCGGGGTTCGTCGTGAACTGATAGACCTGGCCGGTGCCGCCGGTCGCGAGCACGACCGTGTCGGCGGAAAGGGTCTCGACCCGGCCCGCCTTGGTGTTGAGGACGTGCAGGCCGAGGACGCGGTCTTCGGGCGCGCCGATCGGGCAGGCGCCGAGCTTGGCCCGGGTCAGCAGGTCGATCGCGAGGTGGTGTTCGAGCATCGTCACCTTCGGCGAACGGGCGATGGCCCGGAGCAAGGCCGATTCGATGGCGCGACCGGTCATGTCGCGGGCATGGAGGATGCGCCGGCGGGAATGGCCGCCTTCTCGGCCGAGGTCAGGGCGGCCGTCGGCGCCGTTCTCGAATTCGACGCCCCAGGCGATCAGTTCGGCCACGCGGGCCGGGCCGGATTCGATGATGTGGGTCACGGCGGCGAGGTCGCAGAGGCCGTCGCCGGCCGTCAGCGTATCCTGCACATGGCTTTGAAAATCGTCGGTCCGGTCGGTGACGCAGGCGATGCCGCCTTGGGCCCAGTTGGTGTTCGATTCCGAGCTCGTCTTCTTCGTCACGATGGCGACGGCATGGCCTCGCTGGGCGAGATTCAGCGCGAAACTCAGCCCGCCGATGCCGCTACCGACGATGATTGCCTCGAAATGGGACGCCATTGAAGGGTAGAACCTAGGCTTAGGGTCGATGTGAACAAGCGGATTTGACTGTCCTCCCCCCGCCCCCTAGGGCTCTTTCGTGGAATTGTTCGTGATATTGGCCTGCTGGGCGACCATCGGTGTTTTCGAGCTATCGGAAATGGCCTTGGTCTCCTCCAATCGGCGTCGTCTCACCCGCCTGGCGGAGGATGGCAGCAAAGGGGCCAAGGCCGCCCTGGAGCTGCTGGCCAACCCGTCGAAGTTCCTTTCGACCGTCCAGGTCGGGCTGACCTTCGGCAGCATCATCGCGGCGACCTTCGGCGGGGCCCCCTTGGCGGCTCACCTGCGCCCGCAGCTCGAAGCCTGCGACTGGGGCTGGTTGCGCGACAACGCCGACAGCGTCTCCCGCATGGGGGTCTCGTTCGTCATCGGCTCGATGACGATCGTCTGCGCCGAGATCGTGCCCAAGCGGCTTGGTCTCTCCAATCCGGAAGGACTGGCGGTCCTGCTCTCCCGGCCGATGACCTTGGTCGCCTACCTGGCCTCGCCGCTGGTCAGCACGCTGGGCTTCTTCGCCGACATCATCCTCCGGCTGTTCGGACGCAAGCGCTCGCCCGAGGATACCATGTCGGAGGACGAACTTCGCATGATGGTGGACCAAGGCATGGCCTCGGGCGTGCTGCATGCCGCCGAGCACCGGATGGTCCACGGGGCGCTTTCGCTCGACCTCGTGACGGCCGAACGCCTGATGACCCCGAGCAACCGCGTCGTCTGGCTGAACCTGGACGATTCGGACGAGGTCAACTGGCGCAAGGTGGTCGCCTCCGGCCATACCTGGTTCCCGGTCTACCGCGGCTCCCCGGATCGCCCGCTCGGCGTCGTGTCCGTGAAACGACTCTGGGCCAACCTTTCGCTGGTCGGCACCGCGTCCATCAAGGACCTGCTGACGGAGCCCCCCACCGTGCCGCCCCACTGCACCGGGACGCAGCTTCTCGAGAAGTTCCGCAAGGACAAGATCCACATCGCGCTGGTGACCGACGAGTTCGGTCGCGTCCGCGGGGTGGTTTCCCTCAACGACGTGCTGGAATCCGTGGTCGGGGAACTGCCCAACGAAGGCTCGCCGGTCGCCCAGCCCAAGCCCATCCGTCGCCGCGACGATGGGAGCTGGGTCGTCGACGCCGTCGTCTCGCTCGACGATTTCCGCGAAGCCACCGGGATCATCGGACGATTCCCGGGCGAAGGCACCGGACGCTTCACCGCCATCTCGGGCTTCATCATGCGCAGCCTAGGGCGCATCCCCGCGGAAGGGGACCGCATCGAGGCCTTGGGTCATATCTTCGAGGTCGTGGACATGGACGGCCATCGCCTGGACAAGGTGCTCGTGATGCCGAAGGCCGCGCCGCCGGGCGTGGCCTAAAGCCGCACCGGCAGCCCCTTCGCCCGCAGGTGCTCCTTGGCCTGCCGCACGGTGTAGGTGCCGAAATGGAAGATGCTCGCCGCGAGGACGGCGCTGGCGCCGCCGTCTTTCAGCACGTCGGCCATATGGTCGAGGTTGCCCGCGCCGCCGGAGGCGATGACCGGCACTTCGACGGCCGTGGAGACCGCGAGGTTGAGGGGGATGTCGTAACCGGCGGCGGTGCCATCGCGGTCCATGCTGGTGAGCAGGATCTCGCCGGCGCCGAGCGAGCGCGCCTTGCGCGCCCAGGCGACGGCGTCGAGTCCGGTGGGGTTGCGTCCCCCGTGGGTGAAGACTTCCCAGCGCCCCGGCCCGACGTTCTTGGCGTCGATCGCCACCACGATGCATTGGCTGCCGAACTTGCGCGCCGCCTCGAGCACCAGGTTCGGATCCTTGATGGCCGAGGTGTTGAGGGAGACCTTGTCCGCCCCGGCGTTGAGCATCGTGCGGATATCGTCGACGGAACGGAGGCCGCCGCCGACGGTCAGCGGCATGAAGACCTGGTCGGCCGTCCGCTCGACGACGTCGACCATGGTACGGCGCTCGTCGCTGGACGCGGTGATGTCGAGGAAGACGAGTTCATCGGCGCCTTGCTTCTCGTAGGCCGCCGCGACGGCGACGGGGTCGCCGGCATCGCGCAGTTCCTCGAACTTGACGCCTTTGACCACCCGGCCGCCATGGACGTCGAGGCAAGGGATGATGCGGACGGAAAGCATGGCGAGGTCTGAGGGCTAGGGACGCGGGGGGCGGAGGTTAAGCCTAAACTACTCGAGGATCACCGTGACGGGGCCGTCGTTCACCAGTTCCACCCGCATGTCGGCGCCGAAGACGCCCGTCGGCACCGGCTGGCCGAGCAGCGCCGAGAGTTCCCGCACGAAGAGATCGAAGAGCGGCTTGGCGACTTCCGGCTTGGCCGCGCCGTTGAAGGACGGGCGATTGCCCTTGGTGAAGTCGGCCAGCAGGGTGAACTGGCTGACCGCAAGCGCCTGTCCGCCGGCGTCGCGCAGGTTGACGCCCATCTTGCCCTGCTGGTCCGGCATCAGCCGGGCCTTGGAAACGTCCGCGGCCAGCCTGCGGACGGTGTCCTCGTCATCGCCGGCGGCGAGGCCGACAAGGAGGAGGTAGCCGGGGCCGATGGTGCCGCAAAGGAGGCCGTCCGCGGACACGGAGGCGGACCGCACGCGTTGCAGGACCACTCTCATGCTCAGATCAGGGCTTCGAGGATCGTCCGCAGCTTCATCTCCGTCTCGGTCGACTCGGCGTCGGGGTTCGAGCCGGCCACGATGCCGGCGCCCGCGAAGGCGCGGGCCTCCGCCCCTTTGAGGCGCGCGCAGCGGAGCGCCACGAAGAGCTTGCCCGAACTGCCGTCCGAACGCACCCAGCCGACGGCCCCCGTGTACAGGCCGCGCTGATGCGGTTCGAAGCCGGGGATGAAGGGCAGGGCCAGCGCGCGCGGCTTGCCGCCGACGGCGGGCGTCGGGTGGAGTTCGCCGGCGACCTCGAGGAAGCGCCGGTCGGCCGGCATCGTGCCTTCGATCGGCGTGCGGAGATGCATCACGTTGCCGAGACGGAGCAGCTCCGCGTTCCGCGAGGTCGCGGCGAGCACTCCGACCATGCGGAGGCGACGGAGGATCGAGGCGGTGACGGCGCTGTGTTCGCGCAGGTCTTTTTCGCTGGTGAGCAGGGCTTCGGCCAGGCTGGCGTCCTCGGAGGCCGATTCGCCGCGGCGGGTGGTGCCGGCGACCGATTCCGAACGCACGGCGCCGTCGAAGAGCGAGAGCAGCGTCTCGGGCGTCGCGCCGACGAGGGCGCCCTCGGCTTCATCCACCAGGAAGGAGTGGCATTGCGGGTTCCCGCGGCGGAGGCGATGGAGGGTGGCGTAGACGCTGAAAGCCTCGGCGCGCCGCCAGTCGAAGGCGCGGGAGAGGACGATCTTCTCGAATGCGCCTTCCTTGATGAGTTCCGTCGCCCGTGTCACCGCGGAGGGGAACCAGGCGCCGCCGACCTCCGAAAGCACCGTCGGGACCGGCGCCCGGGGCGAGGGCGGCGTGGAGCGATAGCTGAACCGCCGGAAGCTCTCGGCGCGAACGGCCAGCCGGGCCGCGCAACCGGCGGTCGCCGGCTCCACCAGCGTGACGACGGTCGCGCCTTCCTCGGTGACGACCTGCCAGCCCGGCAGGAACAGCCTGGCTTCGGCGCCGGCGTCGGCGGTGCCGGGATAGAACGGGAACGTCGCGATGATGCGCGGCCGCGGACCGACGCAGGTAAGGCACGCATCGGTCGCGCGGAGCCACCGGTCGGCTTCCGCGAAACGGGCTTCGCCTCGTCCCGTCCATTGCCTAACCGGCGCGCCGGCCGCATGGGCGCGCTGGCGCGAAGGGTTTTCGAAGTATCCGCGCGGCGCGGGCTCGTTCAAGGTCTCGAGCACCGCCAGCGGATCGAGTTCGGGGGCCGCGAACGTGTAGCTGACGAAGCCTTCGCCCGCGGCGCGCGTCTCGGCGGCGGTCAGCTGGGCGGCTTCATCGATGGTCAGGACGGGATCCACGGCGATGAAGATAGCGTCAACGCGGGGTTTGTCCAATCAGGCCGAAGGCGGCGCGGGCTGGGGCTCGATCGGCGGGAAAAGGATGCACTTTTCGGCGACTTGCGAGCCCGTGCAGACCGTCGACCAGGCGAGCTGACCTTCGAATCGGGTGACCGCCGGCCGGCCGATGTTGGTCAGGAGTTTCTCGCAGGTCGCCGGCATCACCGGGGTGAGGATCGTGCCGACGAGGCGCAGGCCTTCCGCGACGTGGGCGAGGCAGGAGTCAAGGCGGGCGCGGTCGGCGGGGTCGGCGGACTTCGCGAGTTTCCAAGGCGCGCGGGCTTCGATGTAGGCGTTCATCGCGCTGATGAAGACCCAGAGGGCTTCGAGCGCGTGGCTGACCTGGAATTCGGCGAAGGCCTCGGCGTACTTCCTGGCGGAGTCGCTCCAGAGCTGGCGGAGATCCTTTTCGAGGTCTTCGTCCGCCGCGGCGGCGGGGATGAGCCCGGCGTAGTTGCGTCCGACCATGTTCAGGAGACGATTGACGAGGTTGCCGAGGTTGTTGCCGAGGTCGGCCTTGTAGCGGTTCTCGAAGGTGAGCGTCGAGAAATCGGCGTCCTGGCCGACGACCATCTCGCGGCAGAGGTAGAAACGGAAGGCGTCGGCGCCGTGCGAGGCGGCGAAACCGAGGGTATCGGCCGCGTTCCCCGCGCTCTTGGACGCCTTCTGGTTGTTGACCGTCCACCAGCCGTGGACGAGCAGCTGGCGCGGCGGCTCGAGGCCGAGCGCCTTGAGCATGCAGGGCCAGTAGACGGCGTGGGGCGGGGACAGGATGTCCTTGCCGATCACGTGGACGTCGGCGGGCCAGAGGCCCTTGTCCGCCACGGCCGAATAGTAGTTGGTCAGCGCGTCGAACCAGACGTACGTGACGAAACCGGGGTCGAACGGCAGTTCGATGCCCCAGGTCAGGCGGGCCTTCGGACGCGAGATGCAAAGGTCGTTCATCGGCTCCTTGAGGAACTCGAGGACCTGGTTCTGGCGGAAGCGGGGCGTGATGAAGTCGGGGTGCGCCTTGAGGTGCTCGACGAGCCAGGGCTGGAACTGAGACAGCTTGAAGTAGTAGTTCTCTTCGGTCGTCTGGGTGACTTCGCCGTAGATCTCCGGCCAGGACCCGTCCGGCGCCCGATCCTTGTCGGTGAGGAACTGTTCCTGACGGGTCGAATACCAGTCGGTCTTCTGCCCTTTGTAGATGAGACCCTGGTCGAAGAGCTGCTGCAGGAAGCGTTGGACGACCTTCTTGTGACGCGGCTCGGTCGTGCGGATGTAGTCGTCGTGCGAGATGTTCAGGTCGACGAGCATCCCTTTGAACACCGCGGCGATCTCATCGACGAGCGCCTGGGGTTCGACGCCGCGCTTCAGGGCGGTCTGCTGGACCTTCTGGCCGTGTTCGTCGAGACCGGTCAGGAAATGCACCTGGCGGCCGCTCATGCGCATGTGCCGGGAAATCACGTCGGAGAGGACCTTTTCGTAGGCATGGCCGAGGTGCGGCGAGCCGTTCGCGTAGTCGATGGCCGTGGTGATGTAGAACGGACTGGGCATGAAAAGATACCCCGAGGAGTTAGGGGACGGAAAGGGTGAGGACAACCCCGAAGGCGGGCTCGGCCGGGAAACCGCCTCAGACCGCGTCTCCGGCCCGCACGACGTGGGGCTGGTAGGCGATTTCGAAGGCGTAGCTCATGCCGGCGCGCAGGGGCATCGACTTGTCCCGCTGCAGCGTCTGGTAGAAGTGCACCTTGCCCCAGCAGGTGCGGTGCCTGGGGTTGTCGCTCACGACCTTGGTCTCGGCCCAAGTGGCATGGAAGTCGTCCTTGAGGACCTCGCACCGGTGCGATTCCGCGCCCAGCACGAGGGCGTTGCCGGGCGTCATGCGCGAGTGCGTGGTGGCGATCGGCAGCACGAGACGGAATTCCTCGAGGAGCACGGCGGACTTGGGGGTGAGGGTGAAGCGACCGATGATCCGGCCGCCGTTGAACTCCCAGTCCACCTTGAGGGAGGCGACGTTGGCCGACAGCTTTTCGTCGCGGTCGATGAGGTCGGGCTGGTCGAAGCGGAAGTGGTACGTGCCGGCCTTCGTGCCCATGGCGACCTGCGCGTTCTTGCCGTAGAACGAAGGCGTGTAGACCTTGCCGGCGATCGTGAACTCGGGGATGAAGGGAGACGTCTGGAGGTTGGACGGCCAATCGAAGACGCCCGGCATGTGCGGGAAGGCCAGGGAGTCGGAGAAGCGATGGGAGCCGGCGGAGACCAGCGGGAGGATCACGTGCAGGCCGGAGGCCGGATCCTGGTAGGACAGGAGTCCTTGTTCCTTGCGCGGAGACTTGTCGAAGGAGAAGAAGCGGCAGACCGGAAGGCGGCTGGCGGGTTTGACGACGTCCATCGCGCCGCCGATGGTCTTCGCGAGGCGGGACCACTGGGAGAGGTAGCGGGCGGCGTCGAAGTTCGCCATCCGCGTGGTGTGTCCGGGGATCGTGTCGCGTTCGCCGTCGCGGATGACGATCAGGCCGTGCTCGGCGTCGAAGAAGGTCGTGAAGAAGTTGGCGTAGAGGCGGCGGACGAGGTCGCGGGCGAGGGGTTCCTTGTCGACGGGCACCCAGCGGTCACGGAGGGCCTGGAGGAGCAGGGTGATGCAGTGCATCTGGCCGTAGGCGCCGATGCCGCGGCCGTAGCACCAGCCGAGGCCGTCGTCGCGGACGGTGTCCATGATCACCCGGATATATTTCTCGGCCAGCGCGCGGAGCTTCGGCAGCTTGGTGTCACGCAGCTGGATGTTGGCGTGCAGCTGCAGCGACTGGCGGATGAAGATGAGCGAGACGACGCCGTAAAGGTCGAAGGCGCCGCCGAAATTGTCGGGGTGGGCGGCCTTGGAGGCTTCGTCGTGGAAGCCGCCCGTGGAGGCCGCGGCGATGCGGTCCATGAAACGGTCGACGAGCGGCTCGGTCTCGTCCTTCTTCGTCAGTCCGAAGGAGAAGCGGCAGACGGCCTTGGCGATGTCGAAGGCCTGGACGTGGTCGTGGTGGTCGTGTTCGACGGCCAGACGTTCGTCGATGAGGGCGCGGGTGGCTTCGTCGAGGATCTCCCAGACCGGGTTGCGTTCGCGGGTGGGCCCGAAGGCGAGGAGCCCGAGGCAGGCGAAGGCCATCCCGTTGTCGGAACCTTTGCTGATGCGGACCTGGGCGGTGATCGTCCGGGCGACGATCTCGGCGATGTTCTGGCGGTCGAGTTGAAGCTCGCCGGTGGCGCGGAAGTATTCGCCGAAGGCGAGGGCGGCGTGACCGGGCTCGTCGGCCCGCGAGACTTCCCCGGCGACCGGCACGACGGTGCCATCGGACGAAAGGGAATTGAAGTTGAGTTTGAGGAGGGCCTTGGTCTGGTCCAGGCACTGGCTCGCGAAATTCTGCATGCGAAAGGTTGGGATTGGGGCAGGGCCACCCCCCAGTCAATGCCTCATCGTAAAAAAATCGTTATTTCGACCGTCCTAACCGGCCGCATTAGGCCGGCCGGGCCCGGCCCTCAGGGCTCGAAAGCGACCTCGATCGGGCAAGCGGAAAGCCGCGACAGGAGCCTCCCATGGGCCCGCACGGGCCACCACCGGTAGAGATGGATGTCGATGGGCTTCCAGAGCCCGACCCAGCCGCAGATCGTCAGGCCTTCGCGGAAGACGTCGCCGAGGCGGTGGCCGGGCGCGATGAGGTCGCGCAGGACGAGGGCGGCGCCGAGGAAGACCAGGCCGATCAGCAAGGCGGTCCGGCCTTCGCGGAAGAGTTCGCTCAACTCGCGTCGGGCGATGCGGGCGCGATAGCCGAAATAATGCTGGATGGATTCCCGGACGAGCCGGGCGGCCGCCGGGTCCTCCGGTTGGCGGAGCACGACGCGGATGCGCAGGTCGGAGTCCTTCTCGTGCTCCCGGGCCCAGCTGAGGATGAATTCCTCGGCGTCATGGTCCAGGTCGCGTTCATGGAACGGCGACGGGTCCATGGTGTTGAACAGCTGGCCGACGTTGCTGAGCCGGAGTTCGATCAGGCCCGGGGGAGTGGTGGTCATGTTCAGAGGGGGCGCGGCGGTCCGAGGGCGGCCTCGAAGAAGCGGGCGCGCTTCTCGCGCATCTCGTTCGATTCGCCGGCGCCATGGTTGGCGCCCGGGACGACATGGAACTCGATCTGATCCGCCTTGCCCGCCGCGAGCAGGGCGTCGCGGAAATCATAGCTGCACTTGACGTCGACGTTCGTGTCGGACTCGCCGACGGAGAGGAAGAGCCGACCGCGCAGGTTCGCGGCGTAGCGGGCGCAGGAATTCTCCTCGTACCACGGGCCGACGGGATAGCCCAGCCATTGCTCGTTCCACCAAAGCTTGTCGATGCGGTTGTCGTAGCATCCGCAATCCGCGGCGCCCGCCTTGTAGAAGTCGCCGTGCAGCAGCATGGCATGGGCGGTGTTCTGGCCTCCGGCGGAACCGCCGAAGATCCCCACGCGGGCGAGGTCCATGTTGGGTTCGGTCTTCGCCAAGGCGCGGAGCCACGCGATACGGTCGGGGAAGCCGCCGTCCTTCAGGTTGCGCCAGCTGGACTGATGGAACTCCTTGCCGCGGTTGTTCGTGCCCCTGCCGTCCATCTGGACGACGTAGAAGCCGCGCAGCGAGAGCTCGCGGTGGAGGCGGGACCACCAATTGAACGAGCGCGGCGCGAAGGAGCCGTGCGGTCCGGCGTAGATGTTCTCGATGACGGGGTACTTCTTGCCGGGGTCGAAGGGGTGAGGGCGCGTGACGACGCCCCAGATGTCAGACTTGCCGTCCCGATCCTTGGCGACGAACGGCATCGTGGGCGACCAGCCGGCTTTCTTCAAGGGCGCCAGGTCGGCTTCGCCCAGCGCGGCGATCGTCCGGCCGTCGAGGGCGCTACGTAGGGTGTAGGTCGGCGCCTGGTCGACCTTCGAGGCGATGTCGACGAGCGTTCGCCGATCGGGCGAAAAGACCGCCTCATGGTTGCCGTCGGCCGGCGTCAGGTCGACCAGCCCGCGACCGTCCAGTCCGACCATGCAGATGTGCTGATGATAAGGGTTCTCTCCGGCGTTCCGTCCCAAGGCGACGAAAGTCACCGTGCCGGCCTTCTCGTCGACCCGCACGACCTCCTTCATGACCCACGCGCCGGAAGTCACGGGCGCCAAGGTCCGGCCTGACTTCAGGTCCACTCCGTACAAGTGAAGCCAGCCGCTTCGCTCCGAGAGCCAGAGCGCATGGGATTCCGTCAGGTCATGGCGGTAACGGGTCGCGAAGGAGTACACGAACTTCGGGTCTTCTTCGACGAGAAGCCGGCGCCAGCTTCGGCGGTCCACGTCGTACTCGATGACGCCATGGCCGGTGAAGCCGCGCTTGATGAACTCCGAAAGCAGGCGTTGGGAGTCGGCGGACCAGTCGAGACGTTCGGTGGCGAAGCTCAGCGGGAGCACGTCCGCCGGCGGCCGGCCGGACGTTTTCCCGTCGACCGAGAAGACCCAGGGGATCCGTTCGGTGCGATCGTCGCCGGGCTTGTCGTAGGAGATCGGTTTCTTCGTCTGCTTGACGGAATCCGTGACGAGGTATTGGCGAACGGGCACGAAACGCTCGCGCCAGAGCGCGAAGTGACGGCCATCGGGCGACCAGTGGACGGGGCCGACGAAGCCGTCCTTGCCCTCGACGCCGTCCGTCGTGAGACGGGTCTCGGTGTTTCCTTTCTTGAGGTCGATGAGCACGACATTGCCGGCGCGCAGCTCGACCTTGTGCTCCCCGTCCGGCGATTCCGCCCGGACCTTCGAGGATGACAGGCGTTTCGATTCGCCGGGTCCTTTGCCGGTTTTCTCGGGTTGGGCAGGTTCGGTCTTCTTCCCGGGCTGGGTGGGGCTCAGCCTCCAGTCGGCTTCGACGAGCCAGGCGGCGCGGTCCGATTCCAGCCGGATGCGTCCGTCATCCAGCGGGATCACGCGGTCGAAAGGCCATTTTTTCGCCGTCACCCGGCTGGCGGTCAACGTGGACAACCCGGCCGCCACCCTGTCGTGATCGAAAGCCGGCCGGACCTTGCCGGTCACGCAATCGACCCGTTTCCAGGCCAGTCCCGTGCTCTCGCGCCAGGCATAGACCATCAGGCGACCGGACCCGGACCAGCGGATGTTCTCCGGTCGGCCCATCTGGGCGGGCCAATACCATGCGTCATATTGCTTCTGCCACTCCGCGGTCAGGGAGCTTTGGGCGAAAGCCAGCAGCGGGCAGAGCAGCAGGAGGCGAAGCAACATCGGTCCATATCAAGGCCGACCGCCGGCGGACTCAATCCCGCAGAGCCTATTTCTTCGGCTTGGCGCCCTTGGCCGCCTTCGGTTTCAACCCGGACAGATAGGCGACGACGTCGCGGATCTCGTCGGGCGCGAGGATGCCGAGCATCGGCGGCATGACCGAGACGGGCGGGGTGCGTGAAGCGATGTCGGCGACGGCGAGTTTCCGGGTCGTGCCGTCCGGCAGCTTCAGGTCAAGGGACTTGGCGGACGCCTTGGCGACGCTGCCCGCGAGGGTCGAGCCATCCTTGAGGACGAGGGTCTCGATGCCGAATCCCGGCACGATCTTGGCGGAGGGTTCGACGAGCGATTCGGCGATTTCGTCCTTGGTGCGCTGGGCTCCCACGGCCCGGAGGATCGGGCCCACTTCGCTGCCCTCGTCGGAGTCGACGCGGTGGCAGGCGATGCAATTCGCGCCGAGGTGGCCGTTCACGATCTCCTTGCCCTTGGCGGCATCGCCGCCTTCGGTCAGCAGTTCGTAAGGCAGCCCGGCGGCGGCCATCTTGAGCTCGCCCTTCGGGCCGGGGGCGAGGTAGCGCCTGACCGCGGCCGCGATGTCAGGGTCGGCGGACGCCTTGCCCAGCTCGAACACGTCGAGTCTCAGCGCGGCGTCGAGCTTGCGGGCGGCGAGGCGCTCGACCAGTTCTTGGAGCAGCTTGCGCGAGTCCGGGTCGGTGCGTACGCGCAACGCGCCGACGACGGCCTGTTTTTCCGGGACCTTGGCCGACTTGGAATCAAGGATCTGCCGGCCGATCTCAAGGGCCGCGGGAAGGTCACGGGCGAACAGCTGACCGAGGGCTTCGATGCGCACTTCGGACGGGTTGCCTTCGCCGGCGGCATGGCGCAGGGTCCGCGTCACCGAAACGTTTTCCTCGTTGAGGCGCCCGAGGAGCCGCAACGTCTGCAGTCGAACGCCGGGCGCGGCCTTGAGGTCCTCGGCCAGGGACTGCAACACCGGGAACGGGAGCGAGGCTTCGTATTTGACGAGCAGTCCGAGGGCGAGGGCGCGTTCATCGGGACGCTGAAGCTTCAGGAGCTCGTCTTGTCGGGTTCGGATCAAGGCGGCGAGCCGGGCGACCTCGCGGGGCGCATGCTGGCGGGCGGTGCCGTCGACATTGTCCAGGACGGGTGGCCGATCGAAGGCCTGCAGGGCTTGCAACGCTTCGCGGCGGAGCGGGGCGCCTTCCGGCTGGGCGAGCATCCAGTCGAGCACGCGTCGCATCGCCTGTTCGTCGCCTTGGCGCAGATTGGCGTTCAGGGCCCGGCGCGCGGCGTGGAAGGGCAGCGTGGGCAGGCCCAAGGCTGCGGCCAGGCTCGGCTGGGCGGACGGGATCCCTTCGTCGTCGTGGATGGCGCGGGCGGCTTCGACGGCGACCGCGGGATTGGCGTGCGCAAGGAGCTGGGAGAGCAGGGGAGATTTCTGACGGGCGAGGGCCAGCGTGGCGAAGACGGCGTCGGCGCCGGCCTTGGACTGGGCGAGGGCGAGCAGGTCTTCGGCGGACTGGGTTCCGGCCAGACCGCTGACGAGGCCGTGACGCAGCCAGGGAAGGCGGAGATCGGCCTCCGCGTCTTGCAGGAAGGCGGCGAAGGCGACTTTGCCCCGCAGTTTGGCGAGCGTGATGCCCGCCTGGGTGCGGACGCGTAGGTCGGTCTGCGCGAGTTGCCCGGCGACCTTCTCGGACAGGGACTGCCCGGGCCGGGCTTCGCTGAGCATCTTGAGGGCCTGGACGCGGATCTCGAGGTCGGCGTCTTCAAGCAAAGGCAGGGAGGGGGTGACCTCGGCGACCTTGCCGAGGCGGACGCCCATGCCGTAACCCCAGATGGCGTGGATACGCGCGAAGCGCGGCGAGTCCGCCTTCAGGGCCAGCGCCAGCATCTCGTTCCAGGCGCCTGAACGGTGGAGGCGGAGCGAGGCGTTGACGCGGACGCGCTGATCGCGGTGTCCGAGCAGACCAAGCAGCTCCGCTTTCGGGATCGCGACGGACAATGGTCTCGAAAGGACGGCTTCGGAAGACTGGTCGATGTTCGGGGCGACGTCGAAGCGCCAGATCGCGCCCTTGCCGTCGAGCGGATAGCCGCCGATCCAGTCGGCGAAGTAGGCGCGGCCGTCGGGCGCCCAGGTCATGCCGATGCCCATGATCCCGCTGCTGATGACGCGGAGGTTGGTCTGCTTGAAGGAGTCCTGGTCGGGCTCCAAGGTGAACGCGTCCATCTTCCCTTTCGGGAACTGATCCAGCATGAAATGGCCGCGGAGGTCGCCGTCGAGGGCGTGGCCTGGTTCGAAGAGGAAACCCGCCGGACCATCGGAATAGTTGGCGATGGGCGGGGTGATCGAGAGGGGCTGGTCGGGCGCGCCCTTCGGCATCCACATGTTCTCCTTCATCCAACGGCTGTCGGTGGCCTGATATTGGTGTTGGTTGCGCCAGCCGCTATCGGAGCCCTCGAGGAGGTACATCAGGCGCTCGCGCTCCTTGGGCTGATCGCCGTCGTTGTCGACGCCGATGACGTTGCCGAAGGCGTCGAAGGCGATCTCCTGCGTGTTGCGGATCCCACGGGCGAAGACCTCGAAGCCGCCGCCGTCCGGCTCGCAGCGCAACACCGCGCCTTCGTGCGGGAAGAAGAAGCGCCGCCCTTCCTTGCTCGTCACGTTGCCGCCCTTGTCGCCGACGGTCCAGTAGATGCGCCCGTCGGGTCCGAGACGCAGGCCATGCATGTCGTGCCCGGCGTAGGCGATATGTCCGCCGAAGCCGGTCGCGACGATCTCCTTCACGTCCGCGACGCCGTCGCCATCGGTATCCTTGAGGCGCCAGACGTCGGGAATGGCCGTGACATAGACCCAGCCGTCGAAGTAGAGCACCCCGGCGGCGATGCCGGAGACCGGCGAGTTGAAGCCTTCGGCGAAGACGGTGACCTTGTCGGCGACGCCGTCGTGGTCGGTATCCGTCAGCTTGTAGATGCTTTCCTTGTGGAAGGTCAGGTCCTTCCAGTCGATCGAGCCGTCCTTGTTGTGGTCCTTCAGTCCTCCGCGGGGGGTTCGCAGCTTGCCCGGCGCGAGTTCCTTCTGATAGAACGCCAGCTTCTCCTCCGGAGAGGTGAGGCCGACGTCGTCCGGGATCCACACGCGATGCTCGCGGATGTCCAGGTCGCCCGCCTTGCGCCTGGTGGTCGAGGCGACATAGGCGTTGCCGGCCTCGTCGAAGGTGACCGAGGTCGGGTCAGGTATGTTGAGGTCGCCGGACCACTTGAAAGGCTTCGTCTCCGCGCCGATGCCGACGCTGGACAAGGTAAGCAGGGCGAGGGCGAACGGGCGCATGGGATCAACCGACGAGGATGAGGTAAAGTTCCTTCGGGCCGTGGGCGCCGAGCACCAGGATGCGCTCGATGTCGCCGGTCCGGCTCGGACCCGTGATGAAGGAGAGCATGCTCGGCATCTGGTCGCCGTGACGCGCCTTGGTCAATGCCAGGGCCGAACCAAGGTCGGGCACCACCTGCGAGGCCTCGGCCACGACGACGTGGACGTGGGGCAGGATCGAAAGCGCGCGGCCCCCGGAGCTGGCGCTGGAGACGAGGATGGCGCCGAGCTGCGCGACGATCGATTCGCAGGTCGTGAGGCCGGCGTCGCAGCCTTCGAGCTTCTGCTTTTCGAAGGAGGCGTCGGCCTCCCAGGACTCGCACGGCAAGGCGGCGGCGACGGGGCGGAGCAGGGGGTGGCCGTGATAGGCGACCTTCTTCCAGTTCTTCGACGCGGAAAGGTCGGCGACCGCCCGGGCGGCGGCGGCGTGGTCGGGGACCCGGATGAGGACGGCCTTCAGCTTGGCGAGCTGCTCGGCAAGGATCGACAGGCTCGCCTCGGCGGTCTCGCCGCCGTCGGGCAGCCAGGGCTTGGCGACCGCCGAGGTCTTGCCGTCCACCGGCTCGCCTTTCAGGTGCGGCTTGGGGGCCTTGACCTTGAGCGCCTCGCGGATGCGGGCGAAGATATCGGAACGGGCGTCAGACATTCTGGTTCTTCCACTGGTCGCGGAAGGATTGGGCGGGCGCCTTGGGGAGGTCGCGGGTCTTCATCCAGGCGCCCATGTAAGGCAGCGGGAGCTTCTGGAGCAGGGGGAGGGTCGCGCGGAAGACGCGTCCGCCGGTCGCGAACAGCCAGGGGCGTTTGATGACGAAATTGAAGCCGTGATGGAAGACCTGGTCGAACCACGTCGGCGACTCCTTGGCCGCGTTGCGACGGTTATGAAGAAGGTGGTGGTGCAGGTCGATGCGGACCGGGCAGGCGTCGGTGCAGGCCCCGCACAGCGAGGAAGCGCCGGAGAGGTGGTTCCATTGCTTCAGGCCGCGCAGGTGCGGCGTGATCACGGAACCGATCGGCCCTTGGTAGGTGGTGCCGTAGGCCAGTCCGCCGATGTTCTTGAAGATCGGGCAGACGTTGAGGCAGGCGCCGCAACGGATGCAATGCAGGGCGTCGCGCTGCTCGGGGTCGGCCAGCAGGCGGGTGCGCGCGTTGTCCAGCAGCACGAGGTGGAACTGTTCCGGCCCGTCGCACTCGCCCTTCTTCCGGGGTCCGGAGTAGAGGGTGTTGTAGCAGGTCATCGGCTGACCCGCGCCGGCCGTGGCCAGCATCGGCAGCAGCACGGAGAGATCGTCGAGATGGTTCACGACCTTCTCGATGCCCGAGAGCGCGATGTGGATGCGGGGGAGGGCGGCGGTGAGGCGCGCGTTGCCTTCGTTCTCGGTGATCGAGATCTGGCCGGTCTCGGCCACGAGGAAGTTGGCGCCGGTGATGCCGATGTCGGCGTCGACGTAGAGCTGGCGCAGGTGGCGACGGGCGATCATCGTCAGCTCTTCCGGGCTGTCGGTAGGGGCGGTGCCCAGGTGCTTGGTGAAGAGCTCGCTGATGGCCTCGCGTTTCACGTGCATGCACGGGAAGACGAAGTGATAGGGCGCTTCGCCGCGGAGCTGCT
>CAZXSI010000008.1:0-48008 GCA_964643215.1 uncultured Klebsiella sp.
CCGAAGGCAAGGCCGACCTCGTCGCCGGCTCCCGCTGGCATCGTGACTCGCAGGTCATCGGCCGTTCTTGGAAGCGCTCGCTCATCTCCGCGACGCTCTCGTGCTTCTGGCGGATGCTGCCCGGCGCGCGCCTGACCGACCCCGGTTGCGGCCTGAAGCTCGTGCGCCGTTCCGTCTTCGCGACGCTGCGTATGCCGGCCGAGGCGCGCGGTTTCTCTTTCGGCGCCGAGGCCTTCGTGCGACTCGCCCGCACCGGGGCGAAGCTCGTCGAGATTCCGGTGAGGTGGACCGACGACGATGCCGGGCGCATCCGTCTCGGCAAGGCCGCCGGCGATTACGCGCGGGCGTGGGGGAGGCTTGTTAAGGGGTAGGGGTTGGGGTAGGGGCAGGGGTAGTACCTCGTCCCATGATTATCCTGATACGGCCATGACTGCCTGCAGTTCACGAATCTTGATCAACTCCACGTTCGACGGAGTCCCCTTGCTTTGGCCTACCCCTACCCCGACCCCTGCCCCTGTAAAAGTCAGCGCTGTCCCTTCCTCCGCTCCGGCCCCCGGGGCTTCTGGGCCTGGCGGTCGTCGTAGAGTCGGAAATCGACCTGGCGCTTGAAGCGATCCACGCGGTCGACGGTCACGGTGATCACGCCGCCGGGCATGAACTTCCGGCCGGTACGGCTGCCGACGAGCATGTTGCCGCGGTCGTTGAGACGATAGTAGTCGTCGGTGAGCGTCGACATGTGCACGAGGCCGTAGGCCTGCGAGGCGTTGAGCTCGACCATGAGGCCGTGCGGCTTCACGTCGGTGATCGTGGCCTCGAACGGACGCTTGTCGGGGCGGGCGGCCTCGCGTTCGAAGAGTTCGAGCAGCTTGATCTTCACCGAGTCGCGCTCGGCTTCGGAGCTATTGCGTTCGGTGATCGAGATGTGTTCGCAGGAGCGCGTCAGCTCGCCGAGGCCCGGGGAGCGCAGCGGCTCCTTGGGCGCGGAACGGACGCCTTGCTTCTGGATATAGGCGTCGAAGATGCGGTGCTCCAGCAGGTCGGAGTAGCGGCGGATCGGCGACGTGAAGTGCGAGTAGTGGCGCTTCGCCAGGCCGAAGTGGCCGTCGGGCGACGGGCGGTAGCAGGCCTGCTTGAGCGAGCGCAGGAGCTGGATGCGGATGGTGTAGCCGTCCTCGCGGTCCTTGAGGCTGGCGAGCAGCTTGACCATCTCGGAGCGGTGGGTGAGGTCGCCGACCTTGAAGCCGTTGCCGGCGAGCTCTTCGCGGAGGGCGGCGAGCTTCTCGGGGTCGGGGTCGTCGTGCACGCGGTTGACGTGCGGGATCGAGGCCTTGTCGAGGGCCGTGGCGACGCTCTCGTTGGCGAGGAGCATGAACTCCTCGATGAGCTGGTGCGACTCGTCGTGCTGCACGACCTCGGTGCGGTCGGCCCAGCCGTCCTTGTCGCAGTAGATCTTGATCTCCTTCATCTCCAGGTCGAGCGACCCGGCGCGGAAGCGTTCGGCGCGGAGCACCTTGCCGATGCGCCAGAGGTCGTCGATCATGCCTTGGATCAGGTCCAGTTCGGCGTCGGTGAGCTCGGCCAGCGGCCGGCCCGGCGAGCCGGTCTGGTGGGGCGGCGGCGCGGGCAGGGCGCGGAGCTCGTCCTTGGTGAGGCGCCGCAGGAAGCCGTAGGCCTGCTTGTAGGTCAGTCGTTTGACGCTGCGGATGACGGAGTTCGCGAACTCGGTCTTCACCAGGCGGGCGTCCGGCGTGAACTCGCAGATGACGGTCTTGACCAGGCGGTCCTCGGCTTCGACGAGCGAGCACAGGCCGCTCGAGAGCGCGTGCGGGAGCATCGGGATGACCGTGCCGACGAGGTAGGTGGAGTTGCCGCGCTCGCGCGCCTCGACGTCGAGGGGCGAGCCGGGCTTCACGTAGGCGGAGACGTCGGCGATGTGGATGCCCACGCGGACGTTGCCGTTGGCGATGCGTTCGACCGAGAGGGCGTCGTCGAAGTCCTTGGCGTCATCCGGGTCGATGGTGATCGTCGGGATCCGGCGGAAATCCTCGCGCCCGACGCAGTCGGCCTTGGTGACGACCTTGCCGAAGGCATTGGCCTCGGCGGCGACGGCGGGCGGGAACTCCGGGCGGAGGCCGTAGCGCCGCAGGATGGCGAGGTATTCGGCCATCGGCGTGTGCGTGACGCCGAGGACTTCGGTGACCGTGCCGGTCGGGCTGAGGTTGCGGCGCTCCCAGGCGTCGAGGCGGACGACGACCTTGTCGCCGGGCTTCGGGGCCGGGGTGAGGCCGGCGCGGGCCGGGTCGCGCACGATGATCTCGCGCGAGATGCGGGGATCGTCGGGGACGACGAACCACTGCAGGCGGTTGTTGCCGATCGTGCCGGTGAGCTGCGAAAGGGCGCGCTTGACGACCCGCACGACCGTGCCCGTGCCCCAGTCGTCGCCGTTGCGGTCGCGGCGGTTGGCGTTGAGCTTCACCAGGACGCGGTCGCCATGGAGGGCGACGTGCGTGTCGTCGGCGTCGATGTGCAGCTGCTCGCGGGGCGGCGAGCCGGGGACGGCGTCGAAGACCACGCGGGCCGAACCGCTCGGGCGGAAGAGGATGGTGCCTTCGAGGAGATCGGCCTCGGGCTTGCGGGCCGCGCCGGCCGACGCGCCCGGGGCGGGCAGGGCGAGCAGATGCCCTTTCACGGTCACGACGGCGCCGGCCTTGATGAGGCGGGGGATGGTCTTGCTCAGGCGCCGGAGGTCTTCGCGGGTGCCGCCGAGGGCCTGCACGATCGCTTCCAGGCGCATCGGCTTGTAGCCGGGCCGGGCGAGGAACTTCAGCAGGACTTCTTCGGCGCTCATGCGCTTTCGTTCGCGCCTCCGAGCAGGCTGCCGAGGTAGGGCATGAGCTGCTTCTTGCGGCTGACGATGCCGGGGAGGTCGAAGATGTCCGGCGGCCGCTTCTGCGGGTAGGTGATGGCCTGCACGACCTCGGCGTCGCCGCGGATCAGGAAGAGCGAGCTCTGGGTGTCGATGTCGGTCACGAGGAGGCAGGAGAAGCTCAGGCCGTTCTCCATGCGGTATTTCTCGAGGGCCTCCAGGAGGGCGTCCTCGCACTTCCAGAAGTTCGTGAAGCCGAGCTCCTCGACCTGCGAGACCGAGAAGCGGCGGTCGCCCTCGGTGTAGAGCTTGCAGTCGGCGCGGACGGCGGCCGCCGGGGTGAGCGAGGAGAGCACCGAGCCGGCGTTGAAGATCATGTCGGCCAGGGAGCGCGGATCGGCGTCGGCCAGGCGGGCCAGCCACTGGAGCAGGTCGGCGTCGAGCGGCGTGGTGGTCGGGCTCTGCAGGAGCAGGGTGTCCGAGATGATGCCGCACATCATCAGCCCGGCGATCTGCGGCGAGGGCTTCAGGTCGGCGGTGCGGAACATGTCCGCGACGATCGAGCAGGTGGAGCCGAGCGGACGGTTGATGAAGAGGATGGGCTGGTGCGTCGGGGCGTTGCCGAGGCGGTGGTGGTCGACGACCTCGGCGATCTCGACTTCCGCGGCCCCGTCGACGGCCTGGGAGAGCTCGTTATGGTCGACGAGCACGAGCTTGGCGCGGGGCGGGTTGATGATGTCGGTCTTGGTGAAGACGCCGAGCAGGCGGCCGTCCTCGTCGACGACGTTGCAGATCAGGGCCGGGTTCTGGACGATGCGGCGGCGGGCGACGGAGAGCTTCTCCTGCGGCTTGAAGGAGAAGGCGTCGCGCTGGACGAGTCCGCCGACGAGCGTGGCGGCGCGGACGGCCCACGCGGTGGTGGCGCTGTCGGTGTCGGCGTAGGCGACGGAGACCTTGGCGGCCTTGGCGCGCTCGAGGACGTCGGCCCGCATGCGATGCCCGCCGGTGACGATGATGATGCGCACACCCATCTCGATGGCGCGCAGGTGCACGTCGGCGCGGTCGCCGACGACGATGACGCTCTTGTTGGTCGGGATGCCTTCGACGGTCGCGGACTTGCCGAAGGACTCGAGTTCCATGGCGGCGACGCGGACGTAGAGCTCGTCGACGGTCGTCGCGTCGTAGGCGATGACCTCGGTGCCGCCGATGGAGCGGATGATGGCGTTGATCGAGCTGGTGACCTTGCGCATCGACGTCGCGCGCTTGGGCTTCGGGATGAAGTAGTCGCCGAGGCTGAAGATGGAGACGTAGCCCACGAGGCGGCCGTCGTGGCCGACGACCGGGAGGGCGCGCACGTCATGCAGGTCGAGGAGCTCGAGCGCGCGGGCGCAGGTGTCGTCGACGCTGACCTTGAAGGGGTCGCGGTGCATGATGTCCTCGATGCGCGGGATGACGTCCCCCACGAATTCGGGGAGCGTGGCGCCGAAGCGGTTCAGGATGGCGTCGATGCGCGCGTTGGAGTTGCCGCAGCGGGCGGGCTTGAAACCGGGCTGGCCGGCGGCTTCCTTGTAGGCGGCGTACGCGAGGGCGGAGCAGATGGCGTCGGCGTCCGGGTTCTTATGGCCGATGATGTAAGTCGGTTGGGCGGAACGGGCCAAGGGAAGGGGAGGAGGGACGGACATGACGGACGACGCGGAAAGGTGCCCGGCACTCTTAGGGGCATCCGGCGGGGGAGGGAAGATTAATGGGGCGAAGGCGGTGATGAGAGTGGTGTTGGCGGTTGGCGGCTGGCGGTCAGGTCGCCTTTGCCCTGCCTAATTGAAGCTTTGTGAAATGGCGTCGAACCGGTGTCTCAGGCGAACGGGATCAAGGTAGGGGCAGCACCGCGTGCTGCCCTAGTGGATTTCATTTCAGGTGGCAGGTGGCAGGATGATGCCCGCTCAAAGGGAAACCGGAGACCGGAGGATTGGCGGGGGCAGAAACACGTTCAGGTCCCAGGTCTCGGCCGTCGGGTACCTGGTACGGGTTTCCAGGTTCAGGTGCAGGTGCGGGTGGAAGGTCTCTGCCCTCTGTCATCCGTCATCGATGCAGTCATCGACTCAGCCCTCCATTCAGCACTCCCTCTGTCTCTCCCTATCCGCCAACCGCTATCCGCCCCAACTCCTTCCCCTCCTTGCCTTTCCTGCCCCCACCCCTATCCCTACCCCTCTCCCTTCTCGTCCTCACTCATGTCCTCCCTCTTCTCTCCCCTTAAAGTCGGTGCGCTTACGCTGCCGAACCGCGTCCTGATGGCGCCGCTGACCCGTTGTCGCGCCGAAGGCGCCAACGTCCCGACGGACCTGATGGCGGAATACTACGCCCAGCGCGCCGGCGCCGGCTTGATCATCGCCGAGGCCACCACGGTCTCGCCCCGCGGCCATGGCTATCCGAACACCCCGGGCATCTACACCGACGAACAGGTCGCCGGTTGGAAGAAGGTCACGTCCGCCGTGCACGCCAAGGGCGGCCGGATCTTCCTCCAGCTCTGGCATGTCGGCCGTATCTCGCACCCGGCCTATCAGCCGAACGGCGAACTCCCGGTCGCCCCCTCCGCCATCAAGCCCAAGGGCCAGGTCTGGACCGGCAAGGAGATGGCCGACTACGTCGTCCCCCGTGCCCTGCGCATCGAAGAGATCCCCGGCATCGTCGCCGAATACGTGCGTGGCGCCCGCCTGGCCAAGGAAGCCGGCTTCGACGGCGTCGAGATCCATAACGCCAACGGCTACCTCCTCGATCAGTTCCTGCGCAGCGGCACCAACACCCGCACCGACGGCTACGGCAATTCCCTCGCCGCGCGCGCCCGCCTGACGATCGAGGTCGCCGCCGCGGTGATTTCCATCTGGGGTTCCGACCGCGTGGGCATCCGCCTCTCGCCCGGCGGCGTGTTCAACGACATGTCCGACGCGAACCCGACCGAGACCTTCGGCTACGTCCTGCGCGAACTCTCCAAGCTCGAGCTCGCCTACGCGCACGTCACCCGCGTCACCGCCCAGGATATCGCGCACGGCGCCAAGGACGGCGTCGGCCCCAAGGAACTGCGCAAGGATTTCAAGGGCGTGCTCATCACCGCCGGCGGCTTCGATCGCGCGCAGGCCGAGCAGGCCATCGCCGAGGGCTGGGCGGACGCCGTCGCTTATGGCGTGCCGTTCCTCGCCAATCCCGATCTCCCGCGTCGCCTGCGGGAGAACCTCGCGCTCAACACCCCCGACGAAGCCACCTTCTACGCCTCCGGCGCGAAGGGATATACGGATTATCCGACCGCGGGCTGAAGGGTAGGGATGCGATGACATCGCATCCGCCCTAGGGTCTTCCCTGTCTGGAGCACGGTGCCCCTTCGGGCACCTTCAAGCCATGTCTCTGCCTGAAAGGGAATGGTTAGGTCATGCTCGCCCCGCATGGGTCGACGGCGAAGACCCAATCTTCTTGACGATATGCGGTCGCCCCCGTGGCGTAAACCAATTCGCTCGGCCAGACTTGTGGGAAGTCATGCTGCGGGCTTCGGCACGCCTGCAGGCAAGGGCCCTCTGGACGCCGCTCCTATTCGTGGCGATGCCAGATCACCTTCATCTCATCGCACGAATACCTTCGCGGGCGGGAATCTCTACCGTGGTCCGCAGTTTCAAGCATGACATCAGTTACAAGCGCACCTTGGAGTGGCAGGCTGGCTTCTTCGATCACCGTATCCGCGACGATGATAGCTATCGCGCTAAGTGGTCATATGTCAGGCTCAACCCTGTTCGTGCCGGCCTGGTCTCAAGGCCTGAGGATTGGCCCTACGTCAGCATCGGCCAAGCCCCTGGTAGGGATGCGATGACATCGCATCCGTAGGTGAAGTCATGATGGGCCATCGCTAGGCTTGCCCAGTGCTTCGGCTTGCCGTGCGAACGGATGCGATGTCATCGCATCCCTACCCGCCACCCGAGAATGGTTTCCACAAAAAAGGACAGCACGTGGTGCTGTCCCTACCTTGATCACTTGAACCTCCGCTCAGTGATGTCCGCCGGCCTGCTTCTCGGCTTCTTCCTTCTTCTTGTCCCACTTGTGGTGGCCGTCGGGAAGGGTGCCGCCGAGTTCGTAGAGCTTGGCCTTATCGTTGACCATCGCTTCGCGCGAGAGGCCCGTCATCGAATACTGGCTCTGGAGCCAGATCGCTTCTTCCGGGCAGACTTCCTGGCACAGGCCGCAGTAGATGCAGCGCAGCATGTTGATCTCGAATTCCTTCGGCGCCTTCTCGACGTGGGCGTTCGGGGAAGTGTCGGCGATCTCGCCGGGCGTGATGCGGATGGCCTTGGGCGGGCAGACGAATTCGCAGAGCTGGCAGGAGACGCATTTCTCGCGGCCGTTGGGATCCATCACCAGCGTGGGCACGCCGCGGTAGTGCTTCGGGATGGCCGGACGTTCGTCCGGGTACTGGAGCGTCACGGCGGGACGCACCATGTTGTCCCAGGTGACCTTGAGACCCGCGAGGATCTGCGGGAGATAGGTGCGCTCGGCGAGGGTGAGCGGACGACGTTCGACGACTTTGATGGCCATGGGGTGGGTTATCCGCGGAGGGCGTACCAGACGAAGTACGCGAGAAGGTTGAGGACGGCGACGGGCAGGAGCACGCGCCAGCCGATGCGCATCACCTGGTCGTACCGGAAGCGCGGGATGGTCCAGCGCACCCAGACGAAGAAGAACAGGAAGAAGCACAGCTTGAGGAAGAACGTGGCGACGCCGATGAGCGAGGCGACCCAGCCCGCGCCCACGGTCGGCATCCACGGCAGCACGTGCCAGCCGCCGAGGAACATCAGGATGAAGAGCGACGAGCCGATGACCATGTGGCTGTATTCCGCGACGAAGAAGATGCCGAACTTGAAGGCGCCGTATTCGGTGTGGAACCCGCCGACGAGGTCGGTCTCGGACTCCGGCATGTCGAACGGATGGCGGTTCGTCTCGGCGAACACGCAGATCAGGAAGACCAGCGCGGCGACCGGGTGGTAGAGGATGTTCCAGGCGCCGTCCTGGGCGTCGACCATCGCGACGAGGCTGAGGCCGTGGTCCTGGCCCGGGACGGAGGTCGCGAGGAAGACGGTGAGCACCGAGAGGCCCATCGCGAGTTCGTAGGAGATCAGCTGCGCGGCGCCGCGGACGGCGCCGAGGAAGGGGAACTTCGAGTTGGCGGACCAGCCGGCGAGGGCGATGCCGTAGACGCCGAGGGAGCTCACCGCGAACATCAGCAGCACGCCGACGTCGGCGCCCTGGGTGAGCGAGACGGCGTAACGCTTCCCTTCATGGAAGAACTCGCCGAACGGCAGCATCACGAGGACCGCGAGCGCGGGCGCGAGGGCGACGATCGGGGCGAGGACGTAGTAGAACTTGCGGACGTGTCCCGGGAGGGCGTCTTCCTTGAAGAGGAACTTGCCGCCGTCGGCCGCGGGCTGGATGAAGCCGCCCCTCTGCAGGAACGTCCCGACGAACGGGATCCAGCCGATGAGCGGGTGCATGGTGCGGTTCGGGCCGATGCGTCCCTGGATCCAGGCGGAGGCCTTGCGCTCGAGCAGCACGCTATAGCCGGCGATCGTCATCACGATCAGGATCAGCGTCACTCCGCGGGCCGCGGTGTAATACCAGGCCGGCGAGAGGACGAGGTCGTGGAGGAGCTGTTCCATGGTCGGCGGCGTCTCAGGCGGTGGCGACCGGGGCGAACTTCAGCAGCTTGCCTTCGGGGAACTTGTGGGCGGCGAACGCGGCGCCGTCGAGCGGCACGCCCTCGGCGGGGAGCAGGCGGCCGTCGAGGCCGGCGAGCGTCGGGACGTTGGCGGAGAGCTCGGACCAGACCGCGGCGGCGTCGGCGCCGGCGAGGCGGGCGAGGGTCTGCAGGTCGGGCAGCGTGCCGGCCGGGCCGGGGACGGCCTGGGCGAACGACTGCAGGCGGAACTGGCAGTTGATGAACGTGCCGCTGCGCTCGAAGACCGTCAGCGCGGGCAGCACGACCTCGGCGGCCGCGGTGGTGACGTTGTGATGCGTGGCGAGGACGACGCTGCGGACCTTGGCGAGCGTCGAGGCGGGGAGGCCGAGCAGCGCGGCGTCTTCGCGCACGATGAGGACGGACTTCACCTTGCCGGCGTCGATGTCGGCCGCGAGGGCCTTGAGGTCGGCGACGGGCGCGCGGTCGGTGAGGCCGGTGACGAGGGCGCCGCGGAAATTCGGGGTGCGGTCTTCGGAGACCAGGAGGCCGTCGCCCTTGCCCACGTGGGCCGGGACGTAGACGGAAGCGTTCTTCGCCTTGGCGAGTCGCGCGAGGAGGCGCTGCTCTTCGACGGACATGTGCGAGGAGCCCACGATCGCGAGCGGGCCGGCGGCGAGGACTTCGGCGGCGGCGGCGAGGGCGGCCTCGAGGGTCGCCTTCGCGGTCTTCACCGTCGCGTAGTTCACGCGGTTCGGGGCGTCGACGGACTTGAAGAGCTCGCGGCCGGAGTCGGCCATCCAGGTGTCGTTCACGGCGTCGTTGCGGCGCGGCGTGACGCGGTAGATCTTGCCTTCGCGGGACCAGACGGTCGTGTTCGCGCCGGCGGAGGACTCGGTGTCGATGCTCGGGGTCTGCTTCAGGAACCACACGCGCATCTTGAAGCGGAAGTCGGTGCTCGTGAGCGCGCCGACGGGGCAGATGTCGACGGTGTTGAGCGAGTAGTTGTTGTCCAGCTCGCGGCCCGGGAAGCAGGTCAGCGTGTTGAACGAGCCGCGGTTGACGAAGCCGAGGACGGGGTCCTTGGCGATCTCGGAGGAGAAGCGCACGCAGCGCGAGCAGAGGATGCAGCGTTCGTCGTCGAGCGTGACGCGCGGCCCGAGGCGGGTCTTCTTCGGCTTGGCGTTCTTCTCGTCGACGTAGCGCGAGTAGCCGCGGCCGTATTCGGCGGAGAACTCCTGGAGCTTGCACTCGCCGGCCTGGTCGCAGATCGGGCAGTCGAGCGGGTGGTTCAGGAGGAGCATCTCCGTCACGCCTTCGCGGCAGGCCTTGACGCCGGGCGATTCGAGACGGACGTGCAGGCCCGGGGTGACGTTGGTGGCGCAGGCGATGGCCGGCTTGGGCTGCCAGCCGATCTTTGGCTGGCCGTTCTCCATGATCAACTCGTTGGTCGCGCGGTCGCGCATCGGCGAGCCGAGCTCGACCAGGCACATGCGGCAGTTGCCGGCGACCGGGAGCTTCGGGTGGTAGCAATAATGGGGGACTTCCTTGCCGATTTTGCCCAGGGCATCGACCAGATTGGCCCCCGCGGGGACCTGGTGTTCGACGCCATCGACGTTGATGGTGACCAAAGAAGGTTTGTTGTCCGTGACCATGGGTCGGGAAAGTTAACCGCAAGGTAGGTCACCCCCCACCTGCCGCAAGGGGAAAGGCGGGAAAATACCCTTCTATTAGGGGTAGGGGCGCGGCAGAGCCGCGAGGGGGCACGTGGGCACGGTGACGAGGGGTGTATTGAGGTAGGGGCGCCACGGCGTGGCGTCCGCCTGTCCCCCTGCTGCACCCAACCGCCAACCGCTAACCGCCAATACCTGATGCGGGTAGGGCCGGCCATCCTTGGCCGGCCGCGGCCGAGCAGGGATGCTCGGCCCTACCAGGGGTGCCGGGGTAGGGCGGTCATTGCCATGACCGCCGTTCGCAGAGGGGCGAACCATCAGACGGGCAAGATCACCGACCATCCTGAGGTCCGACCGCGAACGGATGCGATGTCATCGCATCCCTACCTGCGCCCAACCGGCAATCGCTAGCTGCTCCCTGGTGCGATTAACACCACATCTGACCAATATTAAAGTCCACATAAGCGGTGGCTTTGTCAGATTTAATGCGAATAATCCTGCTTATAAATCGCCATGTCTGCCGCGAAATTCGAGAATAAAGCCGTCTTTGAGCATTTGGCGGACGGTATCGAGGCTCAGATTCGCCAGGAAGGATGGAAAGGGCTGCTGCCGTCGGGGCGAGACTTGGCCGACCAGCATAATGTCAGTCTGCCGACGGTCCAAAAGGCCATCGCGCTCCTGATCCAGCGTCAGGTCTTGGTCAGCCGGGGAGGGAAGCGACGCTTGGAGGTCGCCCCTGGGGTGGCCGGCTCCGAACGTCCTTCCGGCCACCTTGAGGTGTTGGTGATTTCGACCCAGCCGTTGATGTCTTATGACGCCTCCATTTCCATGGGCGTCCTTCGGCTTGGGGAGAATCTCAAGGCCAAGGGCGATGGCTTCAGGTTCGTCGAACTGAGTCATGTGCAGGGGGTGGAACTCCGTAAGGCCGCGCATGCCGAGGTGGTGAAGTCTCGACCGACGCACGTCATCCTGATGACGCCGGATGCGTCGCTCTTCGCGGGAGTCTCGCGTCATCCCGTGCAGATCGCCACGATGTTCGGCTCCTTGCGTTCCAAGCGTGTCACCCCGTTGGGCGTGAAGTATGGCTACCTGGCCGAAATCGCGCTCAAACACCTGATTCCATTGGGCCATCGGCACTTCCTGATGCCGTTCTTCGCCCGGAAGGCGAAAATGCGCTCATCGATGGCGGCGATCGCCCGCATCGCCAAGGAGCAGGATGTGCGGATCGAGGTGAAGCTCACCGCGCAGCCGCTCACGACCGAGAACGTGGGGGCCTTCCTCGGCGCCGGCCTGGCCCGCGGGGCGACCGCGGTGATCTTCCCGCAGTGGACGGATTTCATGCCGGCCATCGGTTATTTTGCCGCGCGTGGGCTGGAGTTTCCGCGTGACCTTTCGGTCGTGGCCCTCGTCGGTAATGCGACCACCCGCGTCTATGCGCCGCCGGTGGCCTGCTGCCTGAGTTCCCCTGATAGCATCGCCCAGCAGGCCGAGATCTGGGCGCGTTCCCAGAAGGTCGAAGACGAGGTCTACATCTCCGTCTATAAGCAGACCTGGCAGCCCGGCGCTTCGACCGGCCCGGCGCCGGTGAAGGGGTAGCGCGGCGGAGCCGCGAGGGGACACGTGGGCATGGTGACAAGGGGGCACGGGGGATTGCATCTAGAACGAACCAGATGCAGCTAAGTCGTGACGCGGTCCCGACCCTACCTGTTACGCGAACACCACCGCTTCTGACCAACATTGCAGGCCACAAGCGCTCTTCTGTTTTGTAAGCATATTGTAGAGCATTCGGACGCTATGCTTAGCCCAGTTTCCATCGCGGGCCGCCGTCCTTTCCTGGTCGCGGCCTCCACCCTGATTTTCGTCACGAGTCTGTCGCTTTCCGCGCAGGTCGCACCGACGCTCGACCCGGCCCGCATCGACCAGAACCTGAAGCCGGCGCCGCAGCCGAAGTCGGTGCCGCGTAAGGAGCTCTCGCTGAACAATAAGCAACTGGCCCCGAAGGACGCCGCCGCGCTCTCGTTCACGTTCAAGGAGCTGAGCTTCGAAGGGAACGCCGCGCTGACTTCCGAACAGCTCGCGACGCTCTGGGCGCATAAGGCCGGCGATACGGTGACGATCGAAGAGGTCTTCGCCTTGGCGAACGCGATCACGAAGCGCTACGCCGACGCCGGGTATGCGCTCTGTTTCGGCGTCGTGCCCGAACAGGATATCAAAGACGGCAAGGTGAAGATCGTCGTCGTCGAAGGATTTGTCAGCGACCACTCTTTCGGCGTGGCCCAGCCGCGCGGTCGCGCGTTCGACGCCGTCGGCGCTCAGCTGCTTCGCCTCAAGCTTTCGCTGCCGCTGCGTGCCGAAGTGCTCGAGCGTAATATCCTCCTCATGGACGACCTTCCGGGCTGGGACGTCGGCTCGGTCCTCTCGGCCTCGCCGAAGGTGGTCGGGGGTTCCGATCTCTCGCTCGAATTCAATCGCGTCCCGGATACGTTCGACGTGAGCTGGAACAACTTCCTGCCGAGCGCGCTCGACCGTCAGGTCGTCGGCGTCTCCTGGTCCGGCTACGGTCACCTCGACGGCGCGGATGAGCTCTCATTGGGTTACTTCCACAGCCCGAACGGTCATGCCTACCAGAGCTACAACGCCGCCGCCTCGACGCTCGTCGGCGTCGACGGCGAACGCCTCGGCGTCACGTTCTCGCAGTCGGACAGCCGTCCGACCGACCCGCTGCTCGTGCCCCTCGAATACAAGGGCCGTTCGCGCAACACGCGCCTGACTTTCTCCAAGCCGCTGATCCGCTCCCGTTCCTCAACGCTCCTCGCCGAAGCCTACCTCGGCGCCCAGGATTCGCACAGCTCGATGACGACCGGCACGCCCACGCGCGATGCGATCCGCACCGTCGGTGCTTCGCTGACCTGCGATTTCGCCCGTCCCGACCAGTCCTCCAATCTCGTCCGCCTCAACCTCGAGCAGGGGCTCGACTGGCTCGGTGCGCAGGGCAACTCGCGCGCCAATGGTTCGACGACGTTCACCGTCGCTTCGCTCGACTTCACGCGCACCGCGCCGCTCGCCTCGCTCGGTTCGGGGGCACTCTCGTATTCGTTCGCGGCCCAGGGACAGTATTCGCTCGGCGACCCGATGCTCAGCGCCGTCGAGTCTTCCTTCGGCGGCCGTCAGTTCGGCCGCTTCTTCGACTCGGGTTCGATGAGCGGCGAACAGGCGCTCTTCGGTTCGTTCGAGCTGCGCTACGCGCTGCCGCTCTCGCTCGGTTTCGCCGAACCCGTCCGCACCCAGTTCTACGTGTTCACCGACGCCGGCCTCACCCGTCAGCAAGGCGTGCTCCAGCCCCAGGAAGCCCGCGAGCGTCACGCCGCCTCCGCCGGCGTGGGCGTCCGTCTCGGCCTGCCGCACGGCATGAACGCCCTCGTCGAGGTCGCCCGCCCCGTCTCCCTTCCCGTCGGTTCCACCGCCAACACCTCCAACCGCATCAACGCCTCCTTCGGCGTCCGCTTCTAAACTTTAAAATAAAACCGTCATGACCCCCGCTTCTTCCGTCAAACGCCGCCTGCTCCCGCTCGCCACGCTCCTCGTGGCCGCGGTACTCGACCCCGTCGGCTCCTTCGCCAATCCCACCGGCGCCAATGTCACCGGCGGCGCCGCCACGGTGTCCGGCCAAGGCACCTCTCGCGTCACGATCGATCAGTCCTCGGAACGTGCGTTCATCGAGTGGCACAGCTTCTCCGTCGCGAAGGGCGAGTCCGTCCGCTTCAACCAGCCTTCCGCATCGTCCGTTACCGCCAACAAGGTGGTCGGCGTCGCCCCGTCCGACATCTTGGGCGCGGTCTCGGCAAATGGACGCATCATCCTGATCAATCCGAACGGCATATTCTTCGGCAAGGGCTCGACCGTCGACGCCGCCGGCCTGATCGCGACCACGCTCGATCTCGACAAGGATTCCTTCCTTGCGGGCGGTAAGCTCAGGTTCTCGTCCGCGTCGGAACTCTCCGCCTCCGTCGTCAACGAAGGCACGCTGACGCTCTCCGATGCCGGCTTGGGCGCCCTCGTGGCCCCGCATGTCCGTAACTCCGGAGCCCTCGTGGCCAATCTCGGTACCGCCGTGCTCGCTTCGGGCAAGGCGTTCACCGTCGATTTCAACGGTGACGGCCTGATCACGTTCGCCCTTGGCGAAGGCCTCGCCTCGACGCTTGTCGGCGCCGACGGCCAGCCCCTCCGGGCCCAGGTCGAACAGGCCGGCGAAGTCGCCGCCGGGTGCGTCGTGTTGTCCGCCGCCGCCGCCCGCGAAGTCGTCAACCAGTCCGTCAACGTCTCGGGTCTCGTGCGCGCCGGTTCCGCCGGTCGCAACGCCGACGGTTCGATCTCTTTGCGTGGCTCGAACTCCGTGGCCATCGCCGCGGGCGCCGAAGTCTCCGGTGCCAAGGTCTCGGTCGATGCTGACGACGTCACCGTCGCCGGTAATCTTTCCGCTAGTTCCATCCAGCTCACCGGTGAGCACATCGCCGTGCTCGCGGGCGCGACCCTTGTCTCGAACGGTGGATCCATCCTCGTCGGGGGCGACTGGCAGGGCTCCAACGGCGTCCGTCAGGCGCTGACCACCACGCTCGCGGCTGGCGCGACGATCGACGCAGGGCAGGGCGGCAAGGTCGTGCTCTGGTCCGATATCACCAAGGCCGGCAGCTTCACCACCGTGGCCGGTACCGTGCGCGCCCTCGGCGGCCGCATCGAGACCTCTGGCCATGTGCTCGAACTCCCCGGCATCGTCCAGGCGGGCGCCGCCGGTCTCTGGCTGATCGACCCGAACAACGTCACCATCAGCACCGGCGCGACGGCCGGCGGTACCTTGCCGAACTTCACGGCCGGTGCGGCGGCTTCGGTCGTCAAGGCGGCGGATATCCAGAGCGCAGTCAACGCGGGCACGGCCGTGAGCATCTTCGCCGACGGGACGATCACGCAGTCCACCGCGCTCGCCTTCGCCCCGGGGACGGGCGTCGCCGGCTCGCTCACGCTCGACACGCGCTCCGGTACGAGCGCTTCCAGCATCACCCTCGCGGGCATCACGAACAGCGGCGCCGGCACGGTCAGCGTGAAGGCCTATGCGGCTGGCGTGATCGCGACCACCTCGGCGATATCTTCGTCGAGCGGGCCGCTCAACGTGCTGCTGCAGTCTTTCAACGCCGCCAACACCGCGGGCTCCGGGACCACGGCCAACATCAAGGTCGGGGCAGGTATCCTGACTCGCGGAGGCTACGTCGTGCTGGACGGCACCGGCGGGACAATCGCAGGTACGGGCATCACGCCCGGCGCGATCGCCAACGGCACGGTCTTCGTGACCGGTGCCGGCATCAGCATCAATACGACGACCTCCGGTGCGGCTTCAAGCAGCGCCGGCGGCGATTTTTCGGCGGCCGGTTCCACCAACGTCGGTAATAGCGCACCTTTCCAATCGGCCACGGTCACTTACTATGTCGGCGGTAAGTTCGCCGTAAACACCTCCGTCGGCGGCGCCGCCGTTTACGGTTTCTCTACTTCCGGAAACCTGAGCACCTCGCCGATCACCGCCTATGGAGACCTGAGCATCAGCGCCGTCTCTTCTTCGGCCGTGATGTCCCAGGCCGATATCAACATCACTTCCGCCCTTGTTTCCACTACCGGCGCGATCACCTTGACGAACACCTCCACCGGCGCCTTGTCCGTCAGCGGCGTGGCCGGATTAAGCGTCGGCGCCGCCCTCACCGGCGCGGCCGGGGTCAGTCTTACGAACAACTCCGCCCACACGGCCACCGCTGTTTCGCAGTCTGGCATCGCCGGCGCCGGGGCGATCACGTCCCCCCTCGGGGCCGTCTCGGTCGTCAGCACCACCAATTCCACCGCCTTCGCGGTCGCGCTGAGCGGCGCGATCTCGGCCAAGACAGGCATCACGGTCACCGCGACGGGCGCGACGACGACGACCGTGGCTTCGCTCGGGTCGCTGACCTTGACCGGCGCCGGTTCCCTCTTGTCCGTCACCGCCAATAATACGCTAACGAAAGGCAATAACGGCATCGTCACCGCCGGGGCGATCGGACTGGCGAGCGGCTCCGGCCTCTCGTTCGTCTCGAACAACATCATCAACCAGACCGGCGCCATCAGCGTCGCCGCGAACGTCTCCGGCGCCGTCGCCGAACTCGTCTTCGACACCAGCAGCGGCATCAGCGCCTCCGCGATCACGACCGGCAACTTCGCTTTCCTCACGGGCAGCACCAGCGACGTCAACCTGACCATCAGGTCGAAGGGGTCTGCCCTGAATCCCGGTACGGTCGGCACGAGCCTGCTGAACCTCCCCGGTGTCCTGACCATCGACAACACGAACGGCGGTACGGTCACGGCCGCCAACGCCGTCGCCGGCATCGGCCTTACGCTCAACGGAGCGATGTATGCCAACAGGAACATCGTCCTCTCGGGCGTCTCGAACGGCAACAACGCCATCCAGACTTCCGCCGCGGTCACCACGACCAACGGTAATCTCGTGGTCAACGCCCTTGGCACCACTGCCATCGTCTATTCCGGTTCCGCCGCCGCGGGCACGCTCACGGCCACCAACGGCTCCGTCAGCCTGACCTCGACCTCCACGACCGGCAGTGCCATCAATATCGTCACGGGCGCGACCATCACCGCCAAGACTGGCATCACGCTTAACGCCACCAGCACGACTGCGGCCACCGTCGCGACGGTGGACGTCCTCACCGTCACGGGCGCGGGCTCCAGCATCAACTTTACCGGCAACGCCAGCGCCGCGGGCTCCCTCCTCGGCGTCGACGTCGGCAACATCAACCTCGCCAACGGTTCCAGCCTCTCGCTGGTCTCCAACAACAAGATCACCCAGACCGGCACGATCGCGAATGCGATCAACACGAACGGCGCCGCCAGCTCGATTCTCTTCGACGCGACCACCGGCTCGAACGCCTCCGCCGTCACGATCGGCACTCTCACCATCGCGGCCGCGACCTCGACCAGTGACATCAACCTGCTCGTGAAGTCGAAGGGCTCCTCCATCACGGCGTCTGGCCCCCTCGCCACCGCCGCGATCCCGCTCCCGGGTACGATCACTTTCAATAATACCAACGGCGGCGCGATCACCCAGGCGACCGCCGTCGCCGGTATCGGCCTGACCTTCAATGGCGGCGGTGTCTTCGGCTCCAAGGGCATCTCCCTGACGGGCGTTTCTAACAACAACTCCGCCATCACCAGCAACCAGGTGATGACCTCGTCGCAGGGGGCGATCTCCTTGACGGGCGCTACCCTGACCGCCGGCAATCTCTGGGGCATCAACGCCACGGGCGCCATCACCGGCAAGAGCATCACGGTCACCGGAATCAACAATACGACCGGCACGCTGGCCACGGGCGGCGCCGTGAACCTCGGGGCGCTGACCGTCCTCGCCGCCGGCGGCGACCTCATCGTCACGGGTAATAACAGCAACCAGACCGCGCACGGCATCGTCGCCGGGGTGATCGTCAGCAACGTCATCGGGGGTAATCTCACCCTGAGCTCGAATAATGATGTCACTTCCGGCACGGTCGGAGTGGTGGCGAACACGGGTGCGTCGGCGGCCAGCCTTTCCTTCGACGCCACGGGCGGCGACAAGACCGCATCCGTTACGATGGGTGCGTTGACCATCGGCGCGACCGGCTCGACGTCCCTCATCGACCTGTCCATCCGTGCCAACGGCGGCGCCATCAATCCCGGCGCCATCGGCACCTCGCTGATCGCGCTCCCCGGATCAGTCCTCATCGATAACACCAACGCCGGCGCTGTCGGCGCCAGCAATCTGACGACGGCGGCTGTGGCCGGCGTGGCCCTCACGATCGACGGCGCCATCTACGCGAACAAGGCCATCACGATCAGCGGCGTCTCGAACGGCAACACCGCCGTCAACCAGTCGGCGGTCATCAGCTCGGCGGGCAGTACGGCGCAGACCGGCACGGTCACCATCACCGGCACCACGAACACCGGCAGCGGCGTCGTGGCCACGGCCTTGATCAGCGGCAAGGTGCTGACGATCACGGGCACGGCCAACGGCACGGGCACGGCGACGAGCCTCGGCGCCCTGACGCTTTGGGCAGGCGGCGGCGACCTGACGGTCATCGGTAACAACGCCAACCAGTCGGGCACCGGCATCACCCAGACCGGCAACATCACGGACAATGTCGTCGGAGGAAACATCCTCTTCCGTTCGAATAATAACATCAACCAGGCTGGGACGATCACCATGGTGAGCAATTCCGGCACGAGCGCCGCGGCGCTGACCTATGATGTCTCCACGGGCAACAGCACCTCGAGCATCATCGCCGGTTCGTTGACGATCAGCGGGACGAACACCGGTCCGATCGACTACAACCTTTACGCCGCCGGAGCGCAGTTGAACCCAGGAGCGATCGCCGTCCCGGGCACGATCACCCTGGATAATACCTATGGCGGCACGGCGGGCGTCGGCGGTACGCCGGCCAGTGGTTTCATCAATGCTTCGAACCTGTCGTTGGCGACCACGAGCTACGGCATCATCGTTGATTCGGCGTTAAGTGGCGGCAAGGGCGTTACCGTCCGAGGGGCCAGCTACAGCGGGGCGAACGTCATGGGCGTGCGCATCTGGTCGAATATCACCTCCTCCCAGGGGGACATCGAACTGGTCGGCTATACGTTGAGCGGCTACGGACTCACGAACGTCAACCCGGGCGTCACCTGGCTCACCACGACGTTCAGCGCCCCGCAGGGCCGCATCACCGTCACCGGCACGGCTGCCGGCGCATCGGGTAATGCGGTCGATTTCTATACGGCCAATACGCTTTCTGCGAAGAACATCACCGTGACTGGCACGGCGAACGGCACGGGTCTCGCGGCACGCGTCGGCAACGTCGTCATCCTCGCGGGTGGCGGCGACCTCTTGGTCGTCGGCAATAATTCGAACCAGTCCGGGACCGGTATCTCGATCGATGCCGGCACCATCGCCAACAACGCCGTCGGCGGCAGCATCACGTTCAGGTCTAACAATAACATCAACCAGACCACGGCCATCGGCATGGTCGGCAACACCAGCGGCCATGCGGCGGCGCTGACGTATGACGTGACCACGGGCACCAGCGCTTCCTCCGTCGTCGGCGGCAACCTGACCATCACCGGCAGCTCGACTTCGCCGATCAACTATAACCTGCTCGCCAGCGGCGCCCATCTGGACGGCGGCGCCCTGAACATCCCGGGCATGATCACGTTGGACAATACCTACGGGGGTACGGCGGGCGTCGGCGGCACGCCGGCCAGCGGTTACCTCACCACGGCCAACATCGCCTCCGCGGTCGCCACCGAGGGCATCAGCATCAATAACGCGATGACGGGCGGCTACGGCATCGTCATCAGAGGGGTCTCCGGCACCTCGAACGCCGTCAACACCACCGCCACCTTGACCGCGACGACGGGCGACATCGTGATCAGCGGCGCCAGCGGTTCGGGCGTCGGTTACGCGGGCAGCGGCGCGCTCGTCGCGTCCGCCGGCAACGTGACGATGGACGGGCAGGCCAAGACCGGCTCCGCGATCAACTTCTCCGGCACGGTGACGGCCAATGCCGGCAACGTCGTGATCACCGGCGTATCCGCCAGCCTCGGCAACATCTGGGGCACGAAGGCGTCCGGCCTCATCTCGGCTAAGAACATCACCGTCACCGGCACGAACAACACGACGGATGTCTCGACCGCGGGCGGCGCGGTCTATCTCGGCGCGCTGACGATCGTCGCCGGCGGCGGCAACCTGCTCGTCACGGGGAACAACAGCAACCAGCTCGCCAACGGCGCCTACCAGACGGGCGCCATCATCGACAACGCCAACGGCGGCAGCATCCTGTTCAAGTCGAACAATAACATCAATCAGACGGGCACGCTCGCGGTGGCGAAGAATACCAGCGGAACGGATAGCTCCGTCACGTATGACCTTTCGACAGGCAACAAGACCTCGACCTTGGTCGCCGGCGACCTGACGGTCGCGGCCGGTTCTACGTCCGGCGTCCATTACAATGTCTATACCAGCGGTTCGAACCTCAATCCGGGGACGATCTCCGTCCCGGGCGTGATCACCCTCGACAACACCTGGGGCGGCACGGCGGGCGTCGGCGGCACGCCGACCAGCGGTTTCATCAACGCGGCCAACCGGGCCACGCTCGCGACGACGTCCGACGGCATCACGCTCAACAACGCGCTCACCGGCGGGAAGGGCGTCGTCCTGCGCGGCATCACCAGCACCGGGAATTATGGCATCAACGCCAATTCGGCGGTGACCGCCACGACGGGCAATCTCACGATCCTCGGTCTCGGGTACGCCTCCTCCGGTTTCTACGGCAACGGCAACGCTACCCTGACGGCGAACGGGGGTCGGATCGACATCACCGCGTCCACGAACGCCGGCAACGGTTTCTATAACGCCGGCGCCTTCAGCGCGAAGACGATCGCCATCTTGGGCGAGGCCAATTCCACTTCTTCCGGCGTCGTCCTCTATGGCACGGTGACGGTCGTCGCCGGCGGCACGGGGTTGGCCGTCACGGGCAATAACCCGAACCAGGCGGGGCAGGGGGTCGCGGCCAACGGCAGCGTCGTGATCAGCGCCAACGGCGGCAGCGTGCTGTTCAAGTCGAACAATAACATCAACCATACGGGCAACATCTCGATGGTCGCCAACACGAGCGGCCAGACCAGCGCGGTGACGTATGACGTGTCCACGGGCGGCAAGTCCTCGACCATCGTCACGGGTAACCTGACCATCACGGCGGGTTCGACCTCGAACATCGATTTCAACCAGTATGCCGCGGGCGCGACGATCAATCCCGGCGTGATCGCCGTCCCCGGCGTCATCACCCTCGACAATACCTACGGCGCGGCCTCGGCCGGCGTCACGCCGGTCAGCGGTTACCTGAATGCTTCCACCCTGAGCACGGCTCTCGTCACCTCCGCCGGCGGCATCACGGTCAACAACACGCTCAGCGGCGCCGCCGGCGTCGTGCTGCGCGGCGTCTCTTTCGGCGGCGCGGCGGTCTCCGGCGCTTCCGCGGTGACCTCCGCCTTGGGCGCCATCGATGTCGTTGGTGTCTCCACGACCGGCAACGGCGTCGCCTTGACCGGCCTGCTCACGGCCAAGGGCGTCACGCTCACGGGCACGCGCACGATTTCCAGCTCCAATAGTTCCGTCCGCCAAGGCGCCTTGACGATCCTGGCCCTCACCGCCGGCGAGGTCGCCGCGGGCGTGCTCGGCAACGTCGTGATCACGGGCAACAGCTTCGACCAGGTCGGCAACGGCGTCTACGCCTACGGCAACATCACCGACAACGCCAACGGCGGCAGCGTGACGTTCCGCTCGAACAACAACGTGAACCAGACCGGCACCATCTCGATGGTCGCCAACACGAGCGGCCACGGCAGCGCGATCACCTACGACGTCTCGACGGGCAACAAGACCTCCTCGATCGTCACCACGAACTCCGTCATCGCCGCCGGTTCGACCTCGGGCATCGACTACAACATGTTCGCGAGCGGCGCGGCGCTCAATCCGGGGCTCATCCGCGTCCCGGGCGTCATCACGCTCGACAACACCTATGGGGCGGCCACGGCCGGCGCCACGCCCGTCAGCGGCTTCATTACCGCGGCTAACCTGGCCACCCTGGCCACCACCTCGAATCCCGTCGTGATCGACCAGGGCAACGCCCTGTCGGGCGACCGCGGCGTGACCATTCGTTCGGTCGTCAATTCGGGTATCTACGGCGTCGCCATCATGCTGCTCGATAACATCACGAGCTCGCAGGGGAATATCTCCCTCACGGGTACGGCGGCGAACGGGTATGGCATCGGTAATCTGCGGCCCAACGTCCAGTGGTATGCGTCGGCGCTCAGCGCTCCTTCGGGCCAGGTCAGCGTGACCGGCACCATCGGCGGCTCCGGTAACGGCATCGCGGTGGCGGTCGGCCTCGACGGCGTAGGTAGCATCACGGCCAAGACGATCGATGTCGTGGGTAACGCCACCGGCCTGACCGGTAACGCGGTCCGCCTCGGTCGACTCAGCATCCTCGCCGGCGGCGGCGACCTCATGGTCACGGGCAATACCGTCACGCAGTCCGGCTATGGCATCTATCAGGAAGGCACGGTCAGCATCAACGGCAACGGCAGCAGCGCCACGTTCCGTTCGAATAACAACGTCACCCAGAACGGCCTGATCAGCGTGGTCGCCAACACGAGCGGCCATGCCAGCGCGGTGACCTATGACGTCTCTCGAGGCGACAAGGCCTCGAGCGTCGTCATCAACACGCCGCTGACCATCGCGGCGGGTTCGACCTCCCGGATCGACTACAATATGTTAGCGAGCGGCGCCGTGCTCAACGCCGGTTCCCTGCCGACGATCCCGGGCATCATCACGATCGACAATACCTACGGCGCGGCCACGGTCGGCGCCACGCCGGCCAGCGGTTTCCTCACGACGGGCAACATCGCCCTCGCGACCACGAGCAACGCCATCGTCATCAACGCCGGCCAGCCTCTGGTCGGCCAGTATGGCGTCGTCCTCCGGGGCGCGACCAACGGCACCACCGCCTCCAAGGCGATCCTGATCAACGATAACATCACCAGCTCCGCCGGCACGGTGGTGCTCGATGGCGTCGCAGGCTCCGGCTATGGCGTCTATTACCCGAGCACCACCTACGGGCTCAGCGGCCAGTCCATCACGGTCATCGGCAACAATCTCGGCACCTCGACGATCGCCCCGGTCTCCATCGGTAAGCTCAACGTGCTCGCCGGCGGCGGCAATCTGAGCGTCACGGGCAACAAGACCACCGCGGGTGGCGCGTCCGGCATCGTCCAGAACGGCAACATCACGAGCCTCTCGAGCGGCGGCAGCATGTTCTTCGCCTCGAACAACGTCATCACCCAGAACGGCGCGGTCTCCGTCGCGGCGAACACTTCGGGCCATGCGGCCGAGATCACCTATGAAACCACGGCGGGCAACAAGCTCTCGGTCATCAACCCCGGCGTGATCGCCTTCACGGCCGGTTCGACCAGCGCCATCCATTACAAGAACCTCGCCAGCGGCGCCGAGATCATCGTCAACAGCGCCCTGAACGTGCCGGGCTCGATCTTCCTGGACAACACGTGGCTCAACGGCGCTTCCGGCGGCATCACCGCGGCCAACGCCTCGACTTACGGCACCTCCCTCAACGGCCTGCTGATCTCCACGAACCTGACTGCCACGGGTGGCATCACGCTCAAGGGCGTCACGGGCTCGGCTTCCACGACCTATAAGGGCGTGAGCGTCACCGCCGGCACCTTCACCGCCTCCGGCACTTTCACCGTCGGGCAGGATGCGATCAATGTCACCGGTGTCTCCGCGGGGGTCACGGCCAACCAGTCCGCCATCAGCCTCACGGGAACGGTCGCGATCATCAACAACTCGATCAACGGCAACACGAGCCTCATCGCGCTCGGTGGCCGCTATTACGACCCGGTCACCATCACCAACGCCTCCACGGCGGGCGCGATCGCCATCAGCGCGATCGGCGATTCGGCCGCGGTCGTCACCACGACGGCCACCACGGTGACCCAGAACTCCGACGCCGGCGTCTTCGTCCTTTCGTCCAACAACGGCAACGTCACCCCGCCGAAGATCGTCAACAACGGTACCGGTCCCGTGGCCATCGCCGCGGGCGCCTATCTCCCGGTCGGCGTCGCCACCGGCGGACAGATCGTCGGCCTCAACGGAAACTCGATCTCCTCCCCGAACGGCAACGTCTATCTCTACTCGGGCATGCCGACCGTGGCCTCGAACTCGACCACGGCTACCTCGCAGAACACGCTCGCCTACCTGGATGCCGGACTCGGCGCCTTGGACTTCGGCAACACGCTCTTCGGCAAGGCCTACGCCGCCGGCAACGTCGCGGCAGGCTCGCCGATCACGACGGTCGCCGGCCTCAATACTTCCGAGATCTTCAACGCCCTCGGTAGCAATAACACCGCCACGGGGTCCGCGGTCGGTCCCGCCATCCAGTTCCGCTTCGTCGCGCAGGCCAACCTGCTGCTCTCGGATAATTTCACGAAGGTCTACGGCACCAACGACCCGAGCGCGGCCTACGACTCCGTCGCCATCGCTGGTTCCCTGGAGAATCTCCTTAACGCCCGCCTGATCCGCAACTCGGTCAAGAACCCCGGCTTCACGGTCGTCGGCGGCGTCGAATACTTCAACGTGGTCGCTAATGGCGTGCAGTTCCGTCTGCCGATGGCCGACTTCATGAATTCCGTCACCGGCACGCGCGCCCAGTATGGCACGCTAGCGGGTGAGCAGGTGACACCTGGAAGCACTCCCTATGCCTACGCCCTGACCAGCCGACACGGCGTGCTCATGGCTGCCGGCGTGGATGTCACCTTGGTCGGCAACAGCGCCAAGGCGCCCTACCTCGGTCTCGAGATCTCGGCCGCCCCGCTCAGCCTCACCCAGTCAGCCCAGACGAAGACCTACGGCCAGACCTTGGCTCCGGTCGGAACGGGCGCCCTGGCCTCCGGCGTCATCAATGGTGTCACGGTCGACGGCGTCACGATCAACGACGTGCTCGACAGCTTCGCGATGACCTCGGCCGGCTTCGCGCCCACGGCGAACATCGGCACCTACGCCATCACGCCCGGCAGCCTCAGCTTCTCGACCGGCTCCGCCTCCAACTACGCCGTCTCGGCCAACTCCGCCAGCGTCACGGTCAATCGCGCTTCGCTCGTCGTCACCGCCAAGAACGCGGTGAAGTTCGAGGGCATGCCCGATACCGCGGGTTTCCTCGGCGTGAACTACGTCGGTTTCGCCAATGGCGAGACCTCTGCGGTGCTCCTCTCCGGTGGCGCGACGGGCATCACCGTCACCCGTAATAACAGCTCGGTCAACGCAATCGGCGCCTACCCTGGCGTGCTCATCGCGGCCGGTCCCGCTACCCGTGGTAATTACGCGCTCACCTACGCTCCGGGCGACTTCGAGGTCAAGGTCCTGCCCCCGAACACCCTGGCGGTCATCGCGGACACCTACGCGACCTACGGCACCAACGGCGGCGTTTCCGCCCTGTCTTCCGTCGTCTATAAGGACAGCGGCAGCGTCCTGCACACGCTTACTTACTCGAGCGGCAGCGGTACGGCCGCCAGCGGTGCCTACGTCTATGCGGACGGCGCCAACGGCAACGTGACCTTCACGCTCGTCCCGACCGGCCCGGCGCTTTCCTCGGCGGGTAAGCTCATCGTCGGCGCCTATGCGCTCGTCGGCTCCGGCACCCTCACGACCACGATTCCGAGCCTGACGAACACGCTCCTGGTCGCCGGCAATCTCAACGTCACCCCGGCCAACGCCAGCATCACGGCCACGGCGACCTCGCTGGTCTATGACTCGACGGTCCGTGCGCAGTCCGCGGCGACGACCTCCGGTTTCCTGTCCGGAGACGTCATCACGATCGCCGGTACGCAGGCGACCGGCACCCACGCCGGCACCTATGCCTCCGCGATCAGTGTCGCGAGCGGGAACGCCAACGGCGACCTCCAGAACTACAACGTCACCCTCACGAACGCCGACCTTACCGTCACGCCTGCACCGCTGACGCTGACCGGCGCCGCCACGGTGACCAAGGTCTACGATGCCACGACCAACGCGACCCTCGCCTTCAATGGCGCCACCCTGAGCGGGGTGTTTGCCGGCGACACCGTGGGCTTCGACGCTACGGCCCTTACGGCCGTCTACCCGAGCAAGAACGTCGGCACGCGCGCCCTCATCATCTCCGGCGGCGACGCCGCGCTCACGGGAGCTTCGGCTGGCGATTACGCGCTGACGGGCCTCGGTGCCTTCAACGGAACGATCACCCCGGCGCCACTGAGCCTCATCGGCGTGGGGAACACCACGAAGGTCTACGACCGCACCGCTACCGCGACCCTGAACGCCGCAGGCTCGGCCGTGTCCGGCCTCCTCTCGGGCGACGCCGTCGTCTTCGATCCGACCGCGCTCACCGCCGTCTATGCGGATAAGAACGTCGGTACGGGCAAGGCGCTTACCGTCACCGCAGGGTCGTCGGCGCTCACCGGCGCCGATGCCGGCAACTACGCCTTCACCAACCTCGCGAGCTTCACCGGCTCGATCACCCCGGCTCCGTTGTCGCTCACCGGCGTGGGTTCCGCGACCAAGGTCTACGATGGTACCGTCGACGCGCCGCTCGGCCTGGGGTCCTCCTCCGTCACGGGCGTGCTTCCTGGCGACACGGTGAGCTATAGTTCCGCCGGCCTTACGGCCGCCTTCGCCGACAAGAACGCCGGTACGGGCAAGGCGATCGCCCTCGCCGCCGGCGCGACCGCGCTCACCGGCCTGGATGCGGGCAACTACGAGATCGCGAACCTCGGCGCCTTCACCGGCTCGATCACCCGCGCCGCCGCCACGCTCACCGCGACCGGTTCCGTCACCAAGGTCTACGACCGCACCACCGCGGTCACCCTCGGCGTCGGTTCCTATGCCTTCGCCGGCGTGGTCTCGGGCGATGACGTCACCCTCGACTCCTCCCGGGTCACCGCGACCTTCCCGAACAAGAACGTCGGCGCCGGCAAGTCGCTGGTTGTCTCCGCCGGGAATTCCGCCCTGAACGGCGCCGATGCGGGTAATTATAACCTGACGGTCGCCGCCGGCTTCGTGGGCCAGATCACCCCGGCTCCGCTGACGCTCACCGGCTTCGGTCCGGTGACCAAGGTCTACGACGCCACGGTCGCGGCTCCGCTGAATACCGGCTCCCTCGGTCTTGCGGGCGTGATCTCGGGCGACGCCGTCACCGCGAACACCGCCGCGGTCACCGCCACCTTCGTCGACAAGAACGTCGGCACGGGCAAGTCCCTCGTCGTCTCGAACGCCGCTGTCGTCCTCGCCGGCGCCGACGCCGCCAATTACTCGCTGCAGGCCGTGACCGGATTGACCGGTACGGTCACTCCGGCCTCGTTGACCCTCGGCGGACTTTCCGTGCCGGCCAGCAAGGTCTACGACGGCACCACCGCCGCCACGGTCACCGGCACGCCGACCTTCGTGGGCCTGCTTGGTACGGATAGCGTCATCCTCGCGGGTTCCGCGCAGGGCGTCTACAATACCAAGGACGTCGCCACGGCGAACACGGTGAGTTTCTCCGGCCTTACGGTCTCCGGCGCAGATGCGGCTAACTACGTCATCTCCTCGTCTTATAGCCTGCCGGCCACGATCACTCCGGCCGAGCTCACGATGAGCGGCCTCACGGTCGCCCCCAGCAAGGTCTACGACGGCAACACTTCCGCCGTGGTCGGCGGTACGGGAGCCTTGGTCGGCGTCTTTGGTGCCGATGCGGTCGCCCTTAGCGGCACCGTAGTCGGTACGTATGATAGCAAGAACGTCGTGACGGCTTCCCAGGTCGCCTTCTCCGGTCTGACCCTCGGCGGCGCCGATGCTTCGAACTATACCTTCACGATTCAGTCGCCGGTCGCCGCGACCATCACCCCGAAGACGCTTACCCTGAGCGGTTTTACCACCCCGGGGACCAAGACCTATGACGGCACCACTGCCGCCACCGTCTCAGGCGTCGGCGTGCTCTCCGGTGTCGTCGGCGCTGATGCGGTCTCGGTCGCCGGTACCGTAGTTGGCATCTTCGACAGCCCCGATGTCGCCACTGCGAGCCAGGTGTCCTTCGCGGGCGCCATCCTTGCGGGTGCGGCTTCCTCGAACTACGTCCTCACGCAGCAGTCTCCGGCCGCGGCGACCATCACCCCGGCGACGCTCACCGTCACCGCTAACGCCGACGCTCGTTTTGTCGGGCAGCTGGATGGCGTCGGTTTCAACGGCGTGTGCTATGCTGGCTTCGTGGCCGGCCAGGATGCGTCCACCGCCGGCCTTGCCGGTACGTTGACCGTCACGCGCAGCAACGCCTTGGTCGGGGCCGCCGGTACCTACGCCGGCGTGCTGACGCCGGCCGGTCTTTCCGCGGGCAATTACGTCATCAATAACGTCGGTGGTGATTACCAGATCATCCCCGCGGGCCAGGTGCTCGTGAAGGTAGCCAACACGACCAACGTCTACGGCGCGGCCTCGCACTACGCCGTCACCAGCGTCGAATACGTCAATGGTGGCAGCGCTCTGGTCGCCCTCACGCTCGGAAGCTCCAGCGGTTCGACGTTCACCTACGACGATGGTTTCGGCGGCAGCCTCACGTTCACGCTCGGCGCGAACGGCACGCTCACCCCGGCCGGCTTCCTGCCGGTGGGCAACTATGCCGTCGCGGGATCGGGCATCGGCAAGGTCGGCGCCAACTTCAACGGCACCCCGACGATCGTCGGCGTCCAGGCCGTCACCCCGAAGCCGCTGACCACCACGGCCAGCAAGGTCTACGATGGCACCACGGTCTATACCTCCGCGCAGATCGGCCTGAACGGCGTCCTTGCCGGCGATACGGTCAATGCCATCGGATCGGCGGATCTCACCTCCGCGGGCGTGGGTTCGGGCAAGAGCTACGACCTCACGGGCCTGAGCCTCGCCGGCACCCAGGCGGGCAACTACTTCGTCGCCGCCGCCGCGAACGCCACCAACGGAGTGGTCGCGACCAAGGCGCTGACGGTCACCTTGCTGGCGGACAGCAAGACCTACGACGGCCTTGCCTACGTGGGCGGGAAGGGCGCCACCTACGCCGGCTTCGTCAACGGCGAGGACGCCGCCGTTCTCGGCGGCGCGCTCGCCTTCGGCGGCAGTTCGCAGAACGCGGTCAACGCGGGCAGCTACGCGATCTCGGGCTCGGGCTTAACCAGCACGAACTACGCGATTTCCTACGTGCCTTCCACCCTCACGGTGAACAAGGCCGCCCTCACGGTGGTCGCCGCGGACGCCTCTCGCACCTATGGTGCGGCCAACCCGACCTTCACCACGACCCTCACGGGCTTCGTGAACGGCGAGACTTTGGCCACGTCCGGCGTCACCGGTTCCGGCAGCGCGACCTCCGTAGCGCTCGCTTCCAGCAATGTCGGCACCTATGCGATCGTTCCGAGCTCCACGGGTTATGCTTCGGATAACTACGACTTCATCGGCGTCGCCAACGGCCGCCTGACGGTCACCCCGGCCACGCTGACGGTCACGGCCAATCGCGCCGCCCGCCAGTACGGTTTGGCCAACCCGGCCCTCACGGGCTCGGTCACCGGCTTCGTCAACGGCCAGAGCCTTGCCACTGCCACGACGGGCAGCTTGGCCTTCTCCACGCCGGCTACGGTCGCCAGCAACGTCGGCAGCTACGACGTCACGGGTTACGGCCTCATCGCGAACAACGGTAATTACGTCTTCACCCAGGCCGCCGGGAATGCCACCGCCCTCGCGGTGACCCCGGCCGCACTGACGGTCACGGCTGTCGCCGACAGCAAGACTTACGACGGACTCGCCTACGCGGGCGGCAACGGCGTGACGTATGCCGGCTTCCGCAATGCCGATACCTCCGCTGGCCTGACCGGTACGCTCGCCTTCACGGGCACGAGCCAAGGCGCGACCAACGCGGGCGCGTATGTGCTCACTCCAGGCGGCCTCTCCTCGGGTAATTATACGCTGAACTTCACGAACGGCACCCTGACCATCGGAAAGGCCGCGCTTACGATCCAGGCCGCGGACGCCAACCGGGTCTACGGTTCGGCCAATCCGACCTTCGTCGCCGACCTGCGCGGCTTCGTCAACGGCGAGAACGCCACCACCGCCGGCATCACCGGCGCCGCGAGCGTCACGACCGTGGCGACCGCCGCGAGCAACGTCGGCAACTACGCCGTCACCCCGACGGCCGGCACCCTTGCGGCCGCGAACTACGTCTTCCCGAACACCATCGATGCCGTGCTGACGGTCACCCCGGCCACGTTGACGATCACGGCGAACGCCGCCACTCGCCAGTATGGCTTGGCCAACCCGACCTTCACCGGCGTGGTCACCGGTTTCGTCAACGCCGACTCCCTCGCCAATGCGACCACGGGCGCGCTTACCTTCACGACGACCGCGACCCCGGCCAGCGATGTCGGTAGTTATGCGATCGCGGCCTCCGGCCTGACGGCCAGCCACGGCAATTACCTCTTCGTCGAAGCCCCGGCGAACGGCACCGCCTTCACGGTCACCCCGGCAGCGCTGACGGTCACCGCCCTCGCGGACGCCAAGACCTACGATGGCCTCTCCTATGCGGGAGGCCATGGCGTCACCTACGCCGGCTTCCGTAATGGTGACAGCGCCACGGGCCTCGCCGGTTCGCTGGCATACGTCGGCACCAGCCAAGGCGCGATCAACGCGGGCTCTTACGCCATCAGCCCGACGGGCCTGTCCTCCGCTAATTATACGATCTCCTTCGTGGACGGTGCGCTGACCGTGGCCAAGGCTTCCCTGACGGTCACCGGTGGCAACGGCACCCGCGTCTATGGCGCGGCGAATCCTGTCATCAGCACCACCGTCAGCGGCTTCGTCAACGGCGAGTCCTTCGTTAGCGCCGGCGTGACCGGGGCCGCGACGGTCGCGACCTCCGCCACGACGACCAGCAACGTCGGCAACTATGCGACGGTACCGGCCGTAGGCAACCTCGCCGCCGCCAATTACGTCTTCGATACGTTCGTCAACGGCACGCTCGCGGTCACTCCGGCGACCCTGACGGTTGCCGCGAACGCGGCTTCGCGCCTCTATGGAGCCGCCGATCCGGCCTTCTCCGGTTCGGTGAGCGGCTTCGTCAACGGCGACACGTTGGCCTCGGCCACGACGGGAACGTTGCTCTTCACGAGCGCGGCTACGGTCGCGAGCAATGTCGGCAGCTACGCGCTGACGGGCATCGACCTCCTCGCCAAGCACGGCAACTACGTCTTCGTCCAGGATGCCGCCAACGCCTCTGCGCTGACGGTTACCCCGGCTCCGCTGACCGCGACGGCCATCTCCGCCTCGAAGACCTACGACGGAGTCGCCTATGCGGGCGGCGCCGGCCTGACCTATGGCGGCTTCCGCAACGGCGACACCGCCGCCAGCCTCGCCGGCACTGCGACCTACTCCGGCACCAGCCAGGGCGCGACCAACGTCGGCAGCTACGTGCTCACCCCTGGCGGCCTCACGAGCCCGAACTATACCATCAGCTACGCACCCGGCACGCTGACGGTGAATCCCGCGGTGCTGACCGCTACGCTGGCTTCCAGCGACAAGGTCTACGACGGCAACACTTCCGCGACGGGCAGTCTCACGCTTTCCGGCCTCGTCGGTTCCGAAACCCTCGGCGTCTCGGCCGCCTATGCCTTCAACAACAAGAACGTGAACTTGGCCAACACCGTGACCGCCTCGTCGGTCATGCTGGCCGATGGCACGGGTCTCGCCGGAAACTACGTCCTGGCCTCCGGTCAGACCACCACGGCGCACATCACTCCGCTGGCCGTCACGGTCACCGGCGTCAGCGCCGTGAGCAAGGTCTACGATGCGACGGATATCGCCGCCCTCGTCGGTACGGCGATCGTCACTCCGCTTACGGGCGCGGGGGATAGCCCGGTCGTCATCGGCACGGCTAACGCGATCTTCGCGGACAAGAACGTCGGCACGGCCAAGCCTGTTACTGTCGGCGGCTATTCCCTCGGCGGCGTCGGTGCCAGCAACTACACGCTGGTGGCTCCGACCGGTCTGACGGCCGACATCACCCCGGCCACTCTGCGGGTCGCAGTGAACAATGACGCGAAGTTCGTCACCACCCTCGACCCAGCCAACTTCAACGGCGTCAGCCTCAGCGGCTTCCTTGGCGCCGACTCCTTCGCCGATGTCTCGGGCAGCGCGACGATCACCCGTGCCAACGCCGGGGTAAACGGCGCCGGCACCTACGCCGGCGTGCTCACGGCCACGGGGCTCACGGCCCAGAACTACGTGATGAACTACGTCGCGGGCGACTTTACCGTCGTCCCGGCTGACCGCGTCCTCGTCCGTGTCGCCAACGAAACCGTGTCCTACGGCACCGCTGCGACTCCGAACGTCCAGAGCGTCCAGTATTTCAACGGCGCCACCGGACTCGTGTCGCTCACCCGCGTGGGCTCGACGAACACCTTCGATGACGGTGTCCCGGGCGGTAACGGCACGGTGACCTTCTCGGTCGTCGCGGTCAATCCGCTCCTCAGCGTCGGCGGTAACCTGCGCGTGGGGACTTACGGCCTCGGCGTCGATGCGACCTCGCTCGTCATCACCGGCACGAACTTCACCGGCACCCCGGTGGTCGCCGGCACCTTGAACGTCACCCCGCTCTCGGTCCAGGTCGCCGGCCTCACGGCGGCCAACAAGGCCTACGATCGTGGCAACGCCGCCACCGTCACCGGCGGAACGATCGCCTCCCTCTCGGGGGATGCGGTCGTCGTCTCCACGGCCGGCGTCGTCGCCAGCTTCGCGGATAAGATGGCAGCCAACGGCAAGAGCGTGACCGCCGCCGGTTACGCCCTGACCGGCGCGGATGCGTCCAACTACCAGCTCGTCCAGCCCGCGGCCGTCACGGCCGATATCACGCCGATCAACCTCACGGTCACCGGTGCCACGGCTCTCAATAAGGCCTACGATGGCACCTCTGTCGCCACGATGAACGGTGGCGCGATCGCCCTCGCCGCTGGCGAGGCGGTCTCGCTCGTCACGTCCGGGGTCGTCGGGGTCTTCGCCGACGCTACGGTCGCTAGCGGCAAGTCGGTCACGGCTTCCGGGTTCGCGCTCAGCGGCGCCGATGCCACGAACTACGTGCTCGTCCAGCCCTCGGGCTTCACGGCCGACATCACCCGTCGCCAGCTGACCTTCGGCAACGTCGCCGCCGTCTCCAAGGTCTACGACCGCACCACGGCCACCACCGGCTCGCTCTCGCTCGTCGGCATCGTCGGCAGCGAGTCTGTCCAGGCTGACGTGGGTGCCGCCGCCTTCGTCGACAGGAACGTCGGCACGGGCAAGGCCGTCAACCTCACCGGCATCACGCTATCGGGCGCCGACGCGGGCAACTACGTCGTCGTCTCCACGGCGATCGCGACGGCGGACATCACCCCGCTGACCCTGACATTTGTCAGCCAGTCGGCGGCTTCCAAAGTCTATGATGCGGGTACTCTTACGACGGGCTCCGTCGCGCTCTCGGGCGTCATCGCGGGCGACGCCGTCGGCGTCACGACGCCGAAAGCGCGCTTCGTCGACAAGAACGTCGGCCCGGGCAAGACCGTCAACCTGACCGGCATCGCCCTCACCGGCGCCGACGCGGGCAACTACGTCGTCGCCTCCTCGACGACCGCCCTGGCGAACATCACGCCGCTCGCCCTGAACGTTACCGGCGTCACCGCCGCCAGCAAGGTCTACGACCGCCTCACTGCGACCACAATCTCGGGTGGCGCGATCAGCGCCTTGGGCGCCGACGTCGTCAACCTGGACACCTCCGGCGCGACGGGCGCCTTCGCGGATAAGAATGCCGCCACGGGCAAGACCGTGATCGCCACGGGCTACGTCATCAGCGGAGCGGATGCGGCGAACTACTCGCTCGTCCAGCCCTTGGGCGTCACCGCGGACATCACCCCGCTTTATGTCACGCTCGCCGGCTTGTCGGCCTCCGACAAGACCTACGACGGTAGCACCGCCGCCAAGGCGACCGGCACCCTCGTGGGAGTGCTTGCGGGTGACATCGCCCAGGTAAGCTCGCTGACCGGCACCTTCGCAGACGCCGAGATCGGCGCGGGCAAGACCGTCACCATCACGACCGGCGTGCTCACCGGCGCCGATGCGGTCAATTACCGCATCACGCCTGGCCAGACCACCACGGCCTCGATCACCCGCAAGGATGACGGCACGAACAACTTCCTCCTCGGCGCCTCCAAGATCGCCGGTATTGGCGGTTTCAAGCCCCTTGATTCGTCGGACTTCAGGTATCCGCTGCCCAAGACCTTCCTCCTCGGTTCTGCCGGCGCGGTTAAGCAGGGTGAGCCCGCGACGCTGACCACCGGCGAGATCGGCGCCCGCCCGGTCACGGGTTATTACACCTCCGAGGAACAGCCGACCGGGACGCCTTCGTTCCGCTACGTCTACCCCAAGGTCAACCTCGGTCAGGCCTACTACGTCGGCGCCCTCCGTGGCGACGACGCCAAGGCCGCCGGCGGCGAGACCACCGACAACGTCGAAGCCAAGTGATCAACCGGTAGGGACGGCACCACGTGCTGTCCTCCGGCCGCCGTAGGGCGGCCGAGGGTAGGGGCGTGGCGGTGCCGCGCCCTCCTGTCTCGGTGTGTTCCCAACCGCCAACCGCTAACCAATACCAACTGATGCGATTAGTACTCAAATTTGAGTAATCTGATTATTCATAATGGCGGTGGATTTAGCAGATTTAATACGAATAATTCGGCTTATAGATCGCCATGTCTGCAGCGAAATTCGAGAAAAAGGCCATATTTGAGCTCCTAGCAGACACTATCGAGGCCCAGATTCGCCAGGAAGGATGGAAGGGGCTATTGCCGTCGGGAAGAGATTTAGCCGACCAGCACAAGGTAAGCGTGCCCACTGTCCAGAAAGCCATTACCTTGCTGGTTGACCGCAAGGTCTTGGTGCGCCGGGGAGGGAATCGCCGTGTCGGCGTGGTCGCCGCCTCTCCTCATCAGCGCGCCGGCGGAAAGTGCGAGCTCCTGGTGCTCTCCGCCAAGCCGCTGAGCTTCTATGATTCGACGATCGCGATGGGCATGCTGCAGCTCGCCGAAGAGTTGAAAGCCCGCGGCGACGGGTATCGGTTCGTCGACCTGAGCGAGAAGACGGGCGTCGCCCGTCGCAAGGCGGCGCATGCCGAGATGGTCAGGACCCGGCCGACGCACTGCGTCCTGATGTCGCCGGATTCGCACCTTTATCAAGGTGTCGCCCGGCACCCCGTCCGGATAGCCACCATGTTCGGAAACCTGCGTTCGAAGCGGGTGCAGCGACTAGGCGTCCAATACGGTCCGCTGGTGGAGATCGCGGTCGGGCACCTCAAGGCCCTCGGGCATCGCCGCTTCTTCATCCCTTTTCTGGGCCGGAAAGTAAGGCTCAAGGTCTCGTTGGCCAATATCGCCCGCGTCGCCAAGGAGCAGGGGGTGGACCTGGCCATCGAATATTCCGCCGACGTGCCCACGCCGGAAAGGATCGAAGCTTCCTTGGACAAGGCGCTGGCCTCCGGCTGCACCGCGTTGCTCTTCCCGCTCTGGGACGATTTCCTCCCCGCCATCGGTTATTTCGCGCGTCGGGGAATCGCCTATCCGCGCGACGTCTCGGTGGTCGTGCTGGTCGGCACGCCCTCGGCCTTTTGTCTCACCCCGCCGATCGCCTGTTGCCTTAACCAGCCCGAGACGATCGCCCGCCAGATCCAAGGTTGGTTGGCCAGCGGCGGCATGGACCGGGACGCCTTCATGTCGGTCTTCCGCCGCACGTGGCAGGTCGGCGGGTCCACCGGACCCGCGCCAAGGAGGTGATTATGATGCTTCGATTGTCTCGATTATGACCAACGAGACTAACCATAAGCGGGCTTCATTTTATCGGTCAGACGTTGAGTATGAATTCACCATGCTTTCCCGTCGCTTACCGCGTCTTGGTCGCAGCTTCCTACTCGTCGCCGCCTGTCATTGCGTGTTGTCATCCTTGGCGCAGGTCGCGCCGAACCCGGCGGTCGTGCAACGCGAGCAGGCGACCCGGCCGGCCGCGCCGACCGGAGGCGTGCTGAAGCTGCGCTTACCGTCCGAACCGGATGCGGCGACCGAGGCGCTGCCTGTCCTGCAGCTCGAAGGCGTGCGTCTGCTCGGCAACAAGGTCATCACGGTCGCGGAGATCCAGCCGCTGATCGACCCGATCCTGGGCCGCAAGGTGAGCTACGCCGAACTACGCAAGGTCGCCTCGGAGATCGAAGCCCTCTATCGTCAGCGAGGTTATCTGCTCTGCCGGGCTGTCCTGCCCGAGCAGGAGATCAAGGACGGCGTGATCGCCCTGGTGATCGTCGAAGGTTACGTCGGCGAATCGCAGGTCGGTCCGGAGACCGCGCCTAAGGCATTGGCCGGCCAGCTCGAACGCTATGTCTCGCCGGTCCTCGCCCAGCGTCCTTTGCGGGCCGACCTGATCGAGCGACAGCTGCTGCTCGCGGAGGATATCTCGGGCATCTCGCTGGAGAGCGTCCTGAGCAGGGGAGCGGTGCTCGGCTCGAGCCGGCTCACCGTCGCGGCCGAGACGCGGGCGCGCGAGGTCACCTTCGGCGCCGACAATTACCTGCAGCGTTCGCTCGGCGAAGGCCGCGTCTTCCTCGATGTCCGGCTCAACGAGTTCGAGGATGCGGTCCGCCAGTGGTATTTCTCCGCTTCCGCCGCTTTGCCGAAGCCCGAAGGGCTGGCGTTCTACGCGGCCGGCCTGCGCCAGCCTCTGGGCGATGACGGCTGGATGGCGACGCTCGGTGTCTCGCGCGCCGATACGCTGACCAAGCCCACGGACATCGGCGGCGGCAACACGGGCCGCGTCGACGGCGCCAGCACGAGCCTGACCGCCTCGCTCGTCTATCCTTTGGTGCGGAGCCGGCAGTTCTCCGTCTTCGCATCGGCGACGGTCGAGTCCCAGGATTCCTCCAGCTGGCTCGACTCCTCCGCGGGTACCACGACGTTGGTCTCGCGTGACGGGCTGCGCCTGCTGCGCCTCAAGGCCGAGGCCGTGCGCGCCGCGCCCGGTTCCTCCACGGTGGCCAGCGTCCAGGCCACGGCGTCCTTGACCCGTTCCGCTTCGGCGTCTTCCAGCAATCCGTCGGCTCCGTCCGACTTCAGCCACTACCGGCTTTCCGTCGTCGATCGTCGGTTGCTGCCCGCCGACCTGCTCCTCACCACCCGGGTCGAAGGCGCGTGGTCCCAGGACAGCCTCCCGGTGCCCGAGCAATTCTCGGTCGGCGGCGCCACGTTGGTCCGCTCTTTCCGTTCCGCCTCCGCCTATGGCGACCGCGGCCTCGGCGTCGCGCTCGATCTCGCCACCCAGCCGGTGGCCTATGGGATCGCGCCTTTCGTGTTCGGCGATCATGCCGTCACCCAGTCCGACCTGACCAACGCCTACCAGCGGTTCGGTTCCTACGGCGCCGGGCTTCGCAAGGAGGTCTCCGCCGATGGTCCCCGGCTGACCTTCGAGGTCGGCGCGGCCATTCCTTGGCGCAACGACCAGTCGCCGGCGGCGACGGGCGGGGCGTACGTCAACTACTTCGCCTCCCTGCAGGCCCGCTTCTGAACCTTTTCTCCCATGAGCAAGTCCCGACTCCCTTTCCTCTCCCTGGCCACGCTGCTGCTCGCCGCCAAGGTCATCGCGCTACCCACCGATCCGACGGTCCGTACCGGTTCGCTCACCGCCGAGCGCAACGGTCCGTCGATGACCTTGCGGCAGCAGACGTCGCGCGCCGCCGCCGATTTCGCTTCCTTCGACGTCGCCGCCGGCGAGCGGGTGACGGTCGTGCAGCCCTCGTCTTCCTCCTTGCTGCTCGCCCGTGTCACGGGCGGGCTGCCCACGCGTCTGGACGGATATGTGCAGGCCAACGGATCCTTGGTCGTGGCCAATCCGCACGGCGTGCTCGTCGGTGCTTCCGGCGTGATCGAGACGGGCAGCTTCGCCGCCGTCGCGCTGGAGGCGGATGGTTCGCGGCTTGACGCCGGTCAGCTCGTCTTCTCCGCCGGGGCCGCCGGCGCCGAAGTCGTCAACGCCGGTCGCATCACCGTCGCCGACGCCGGCCTTGCCGCGCTCGTCGGCCCCCGCGTGGTCAACACGGGATTGATTTCGGCCCGCCTGGGCCGGGTGCAGCTCGCGGGCGGTTCCCGCGCCACCCTCGACCTGGCCGGCGACGGCTTTCTCCAGCTCGCCCTCGGTGACGGCGGCAGCGTGGAGCAGTCGGGCGTCGTGCGTGCCGAAGGCGGCCGCATCCTCATCACCGCCGACGCCGCGGCCGACGCCCTCGCCGGCGTCGTGAACGTGGACGGTCTGGTCGAAGCCTCCTCTCTGGTCGCGCAAGGCGGTCGGATCACCCTTTCGGCGGCCGGCGGGACGGCGCGGGTCGGCGGCGAACTCGCCGCGACTTCCGGCGCGGCCCGGGGCGGCGACATCGATCTCTCCGGCGGCGTCGTGATCATGGCCAAGTCCAAGGCGGATGTCTCCGGCGAGGCCGGCGGCGGCCGTTTCGTCGCGAAGGCCTCCGGTGCCATCACGGCCGAAGGCGATTTCTCCGCCCGCGCGGGCGCCCTCGGCGGCGACGGCGGCTTCGTCGAGCTTTCCGGCCGAGACTCGGCGGACGTCGTCGGCGCGCGCGTCGACACCCGCGCCATCGTCGGCCGCAGCGGCACCTTCCTGCTCGATCCGCTCACCGTGACCGTCGACGCCGCGCTGGCGGCTTCGATCGTGAGCAACCTGGCCACGACCGACTACGTCGTGCAGGCCGACAACAGCATCACGGTCAGCAGCGCCATCAACTACGCGGGCACCCGCGCCGCGACGCTGACGTTCGACGCCGGCACGGGCGCCGTGCACGCGGGCACGATCACCGTCTCCGCCGCCATCAGCTCGACCGCCTCCGCGCTGACGCTCGTGGTCGAAGGCAACGCCACCTTCAATGACAAGCCTTCCTTGAACGGCGGCCAGATCCGGGCGCAGGGCGCGGCCGGCGTGACGCTGAACACCGCAAGCTGGAACGATACCTTGTTCACGGGGGTGTCCTCGCTCACCCTCGGGGCCGCCACCTATACGACCAGCGCGGCCGGCGCCCTGGATTCCCTCAAGCTCACGAATGCGTCTTCGGGCCTGAACGGCACCGGCACCCTGACGCTGGGCGCCTTGGAATGGACTTCCGGCGCGATGAGCGGAGCCGGCACGACTGTCCTCTCCGGCGGCGGTGTCTTCACGATCGCGACCAAGGACCCGTTCGCCAATCCGCCCAGCCTCGGCCGTCGTCTCGAAGTCTCGCAAGGTGCCACGCTCACCGTCCGCGACACGGCTGGTTACTCCGCCGGAAGCTATTTCAACTTCTCGAACAGCACTTCGGTGCTCAACAACGCGGGCACCATCGAGATCCTCGGATACGCCACCCAGGCGTACCCGGTCAGAATCGGGACCCCCACCGTCTCGGTCGGCACCGTGAACAATCTGGCGACCGGCGTGATCCGCGTCGGCAGCGCGACGAACAGCAACACGGTCGGCACGCTGACGAACCTGGCCGCGTTCAACAACCAGGGAGGCACGCTGACCGTCGGCAGCGCGACCTCGGAGCTCCGGCTCGACAATGCGAACGCCTTCTTCGAAGGCACGAGCACCGGTCATCTCAAGGTCATCCTCTCTTCTGGAAGCGCCACCCTCCGGGACGGCGCCTCGTTGACGGCTTTCGCCCAGACGGCGGGCGCGAACGGGACGACCATGACGGTCAACGGTTCCGCCAGCATCGACATGTTCAAGCTGAGCAGGACCAGCGGCCAGGATGCCACGGTCACCGGTTCCGGCACGCTCACGTTGGGAGGACTCGATTGGACCGGGGGAGACATGCGGGGCAATGGCACGACCGTGCTCGCCGGCAGCGGCGTGTTCACTGTCTCCACGCAGGATCTGACGGTCAATCCGCCTACCCTCGGTCGCCGTCTCGACGTCTCGCAAGGGACCAAGCTCACCGTCCGCGATGCGGCAGGTTACTCCGCCGGAAGCTATTTCAATTTCACGACCGCTTACGCGGTGCTTAACAACGCGGGTACGATCGAAATCCTGGGTTATAGCACCCAGTCCTACCCGGTCATGATTGGTTCGGCAGGCACCGTGAACAATCTGGCGACGGGCGTGATCCGCGCCGGCAGCGCGACGAACAGCAACACCGTCGGCATGCTGACGAACCTGACCGCTTTCAACAATCAGGGAGGCACGCTGACCGTCGGCAGCGCGACCTCGGAGCTCCGGCTCGACAATGCGAACGCCTTCTTCGAAGGCACGAGCACCGGTCATCTCAAGGTCATCCTATCCAAAGGAAGCGCCACCCTCCGGGATGGCGCTTCGCTGACGGCCATCACCCAGACGGCCAGCGCTACCAACGGCACGACCATGACGGTCAACGGCGTCGCTTCGATTGACATGCTGGCTTTGAGCCGGAGCGGCGCCCAGGCCGCCTCCATCAACGGTACCGGCACCCTCACGTTGGGAGGACTCGATTGGACCGGGGGAGACATGACAGGTTCGGGGACGACCGTCCTGGCCCCGGGCGGTGTCTTCAGGGTCACGACCAAGGATTTGGGAGCGTATCCGCCTACGCTGAAACGTCGTCTCGACGTTCCGCAAGGCGCGACATTGACCTTACGCGACGCCGCCGGCTATTCCGCGGGAAGCTACCTGTACTTCGCCTCGAACGCAGCGGTGCTCAACAACGCGGGCACGGTCGAATTCCTCGGTTATAGCACGCAGTCCTACGACGTGAACATCGGCACGCCCGGGTCCACCAGCCAATACGGGACCTTCAATAATCTCTCTGGAGGCTTGATCCTTGGCGGCAGTGCGACGAACAGTAATACCCGCGCCGTCCTCAGGGGCATGAATTCGGTCAATATCGCGGGCGGGACGGTGACCGTCGGTTCGTCGACCAGCAGGGTCGATTTCTGCGCCAACTACGGCGTCGTCCTTTCGGGATCCCTGCTTCTCAGTCCCGGCGTCGTGCTCGGCAATCAGGGCAGCGGTTACAGCCCCGTGCGTGTGACGGGTCAGGTCGAAGCTGTCGGCGGCGTCGGCGCGACCGCCATCAGCATGGGCGCGGGCGAGTTCGTCCTGGATGATGGCGGGAGCGTCAGCGTACTGGAAGTGACCGGTGGCACCGTGAATGTCGGAAATTCTCCGACGCCTTTCACCGAAAGCGCCTCGGTCGGAGTCCTGAAGCTCGCTGGGGGCGCGGTCTCCGGTCCCGGGATCCTGCACATCACCGAGGCCCTGGACTGGACCAAGGGGTCCTTCACGGGAACCGGGTGCACGGCCTTGGACAACGCCGGCACGGCGAATTTCATCACGACCTACGTCAACGACATCAACGCCCCCTTGATCGATCGTGAATTCGTGGTGCCCGAAGGCGCCACGCTGAAGATCCGCCGGCATGCGAGCACCACGGCGAGCTACAACAACATTTTCTTCGGACCTACGGCGCGCCTGCGGATCGAGGGGACGCTGGAATTCCCCGACGTCGCCACCTCCAAGTCCGTCCTCCTCGACCGCGGTCCTTACGGCACCTGGGCTTCGGGCGGGACGCTGGAGGTGTTCGGCGGCACCGTGAACGCCTTCGGGGCGATGTCGGTGACATCCAACATCAAAGTGGACGCCCGCAACGCCAAGATGGGGACCGACGCGGGCGCGAGCATCGTCTTCGGCGGACCGCAGGCCCATTCTGTTTCGGGAGTTTCCCAACTGGACGGTGGCGTGAGGTTCGAGTCGACGATCAGTAACACCTTCGCCGGCAAGATCAGTTCCTTCGACGGCGCCGGCGCCGTCGCATTGCGGATCAAGGGCAATGGTTCGCCCGGTTCGCTCTCCTATGTCATCGGCTCCGGCGGTCTAGTCGTCGATTCCCTGACATTGGAAGGTGGTGCCGTGACCGGCGGCAACCTATGGATCACCGACCGGCTGGAATGGTCCGCCGGTCATCTGAAGAATACCGGACGCATCACCTTGCCTGCCGCCTCCGTCGCTTCGATCGGCATGGTCGCCAGTTCCAACGGGTCGGGTCTGCTGCCCTATCTCAACGCCGAGCTCGTGGTCGCGCCCGGGGCCGTCGCGAACCTCGCCCGTTCGCTCACGATCGATCAGCTCGGCCGCCTGCGGGTGGAGGGACAGCTCAACATCATGAACGGCGCGGTCGCCGATAACCGGCCGGCCTTGACGTACGACCTCATCACCGGCACTCCCGGCGGACAGCTGGTGGTGGCCGGAGGCTCCGTGCTGGTCACGGGACCTAATCTGAGTTCCGCCCTTCAGTTCGCCGTCGAGGTCGACTTCCTGCTGGAGAACGGATCTTTGCGCAACGAGCCGTTCTCCAAGACGATGGTCGGTCGCACCAGCTACGGATCACCGGTCCAGCCCGGAAGGCCTTTCACGGTGTCCGGAGTAAGTCAGCTTGACGCGGACGTGACGATCAACACCACCGGGGCCATCTCGCTCTCCGGCAAGATCACCTCGTCCGACGGTCCTTCGGGCGTCGGTCTCGTGGTCGGCAACAAGGGCTACACCGTCGGCGCGAGCGGACTGGAGGTGGATTCGCTCCTGATCGACTTCAGCGGAGCCTACGGCGGCGGCAATTACGCTGAGATCACCGGCGGCGACATCGTCGTCACCCGTGAGCTCAACTGGGTGCAGGGTCGCATCTCCACCAGCACCGGAGGACGACTGCTCATCCAGCCCGGCGCCACGGCCACCCTTCACACGCGTTATATCCCGTCATCTTCCGAAGACGCCAATATTTTGCGTCGTGACATGGTGGTTCCGGCCGGAGCCAGCCTCGTGATCTCCCGGCCGACGGGGTCCGGATTGGATTATTTCCATCTGGGCAACAACGCGCAGCTGACGGTCGAGGGGGATGTCCGCTTCGTCTCGGCGGATCCGCAGCAAACGATCATCACCAAGGAATCGGTTTCAAGCGCGGGCACCTTCAGGCTGCATGGCGGTTACCTCGAGGTGGCCTCTCCCGTCACGAGGGTTGTTTTCGAGGTGCCTTTGGTGGTCCGGGATTCCGTCATGCAGACGGCGGCCACTTCGAAGATACTTCTCAACACCACCGGCAATGTCATCTCCGGAATCAACCAGTTCGACGATGGGCTGAAAGTCGAGCTGTCGGCCAGCACCCTCACGATCGGCGGCACCGTCACATCGGCGGACGGGCCTGGTGGCAAGTCCCTCGTGCACGACAGGAACGGCACCATCACGATTGCGGCGGAGGGGTTGGTCATCGACAGCCTGGAGTACAAAGGAGCCGGGACGACCCAGATCATCGGCGCCGGGAACATTTGGGTGACCCGAGACCTTTTCACCACGACTACCGGTATGGATTTCAAGGGCTCGGGTAAGCTTTATCTTGCCGCCGGAGCGGTTGGATCGCTTCAAGGCATCGGGCGGGAATGCGTCGTCGAGGCGGGCGCCACGCTCAATCTCGACCGCTCGATCTATGCGGACGCCATCAAGTTGGTGAATTACGGCACTTTGAACGTAGCCTCGACCTTCGATGCCGTGGGCTCGGGGGGGCCCCTCACCGCGATGTCCAGCACCGCTTATTTGATCAACGCCGGAACCATCGTCCTGAATGGCGCCGCGGACAATGATTTCAGGCTGCCTTTCTTCAATGCTGCCAGCGGCCAGCTCACCCGGGCGAGTGGAGCCACCCAGCTGGCCAATTTCCGCAGCGGATGGATGAATCAGAACCCCGCCTACCCGCTGGCCACCGGAACCGTCGCTCCTGGGTACATCGTCTCAGGCACCAATCCGACTGTTTTCCCGACGGCGGCGCCTTTTGTCGCCGCGCCGCAGCCGACCTTGGCCGGCTTCTCCAGCGCCGTATTCACTCCGGCCACCTCGACGCCCGTCGGCTTCGCCACCCGCGCCCTCGCGGTGCCTACGGTGAGCAGGGTGGCGTTCCTTCCGGACTCCCATGCCAGTTTGTTCACCCCGTCCATCCTCACCATCTCGACCGCCGCCGACTCCGAAGCCTGGACGGGAGGCACCTTCCGTCTGGATAGCGGTTCCGGCACGATCAACATCAATACGCTCCTCGCCGCGCTCGCCAGCGGGACTCCGCTGACGATCTCCTCGAAGGGCAGCATCGTCTTCGACACCGATCTCTCCTATCTCGGTTCCGTCGCCGGCTCGCTGCAGCTTGCGGTCGATGCCGCCGCCGGCAACCGGCAGGGCTTCATCCAGCTGCCGGCCTCGCTGACCTCGGCCACGGCTCCGCTGACGCTCGGCTTCGATTCGCCGGTCGCCGTGAAGTCGACGGGCAGCACGATCACCACCTCCGGCGGCGCGATCTCCTTCGCTTCGCCGCTGGGCGGCGGTTCGTCGCTGGCGCTTTCCGCCGGCGCGGGCGCCGTCAGCTTCGCGTCGGCCGCCACGGTCGGCGGCTTCACGAGCTACGCCGCCGCCACGTCCGGTCCGATCACCGGCCTGACCACCGCCGCCGCGAACACGACGTTCAGCGGCGCGCAGAATCTCTCGGGCGCGTTGAGCGTGACCGGCGGCCTGACCTTGAGCGGCGGCCTGACCGCCGCCGGCGCCGTCTCCGTGAGCGGCCAGCTGGCCGCCACGGGCTCCGCCTCCATCGGGACCGTCAACGGCGCCATCAGCCTGAACACCGTCACCGGCCCCGGCTCGCTGGCGCTGTCCTCGGGCACCGCCGCCATCGACGTCGCAGGCGACATCTCCTCGCTTGGCGCGCTCTCGTTGCAGACGGCGGGCGCCACCGGCAATGTCACGCTCAGCGGGACCTTCGACGTCGGCGCGCTCAATGTCCTCGGGGGAGGGCAGGCCGTGCTTCTCGGCGGCGCCCAGGGCCTCAGCAGCGCGACCTCCGCCACCTTCGCCGCCGGCGTGCCCGTCACCCTGGGCGACCAGTCCGGCGACCGCTTCTCCTTCGTCGGGGCTCTGAGCTCGCCGGGCGCCACCGGCGTGACCGGCATCGTCAACGCCGGCTCCGCGCAGCTGGGCGACCTCACGCTCGCCGGCTCCGTGAACACCTCGGGCAATCTGTCCACCGGTACGCTCACCCTTGCTGGCGACGCCGTCCTCGGCACCGGCACGGGTCTGCTTTCCACCGGCGCGATCGCCGGCGCCACGCACGCGTTGACCCTCTCTTCGGCGACCGGGAACGTCACCGTCTCCGGCGGCGTCTCCCAGGTCGGGGCGCTTACCTTGCAGGCCGTCGGTTCGACCGGGATCGCCACGGTCAGCGGCGTCGTCGACCTCGGCTCGCTCACCGTCGCGGGCGGCACGGCCAGCCTGCTTGGCGGTAACAACGGCACCTCCGCCATCGCGGGAGGCGTCACCGTCGCCAATGCCGGCGTGCTCTCCCTGGGAGACCAGACGGGCGACACCTTCGGCATCGTCGGCGCCATCGCCGGGGGCGAATTGCGTCTGGCCGGCGGAGCGACCGCGTCGGCCGCCAGCGCCTCTCTCGGGGATCTCCGTCTCGGCGGCATCCTGCAGCTCGGCGGCGTCCTGAACGCTTCCGCCGTGACCCTGTCCGGCGACTCGTTGCTCCAGGCCGCAGGTAACATCACCCTCGCCAGCGTCACCGGCGCCGGCCACGACCTCACCGTCTCCGCCGCCTCCGCCAACCTCGTGGTGTCCGGTGGCGTGTCCGGCGTCGATGTGCTGACCTTGCTGCCGCTCAACTCGGTGTCGGTCACCGGATCGCTGGCCGCCAATACCGCGATCCTGGGCGACAGCATCTCCGTGGGCTCGGCCGCGTTCGGGTCGACCCAGCTGTCCGGCGACCTCAGCGGTACCGGCGGTAATATCTCGCTGGGTGCCGTGACTTTGGGCGCCGATTCCTCCGTGCTGACCGCGGGCGGCGATCTGAGCCTCGGCTCCGTCACCGGCAACGGCTATCGCCTCACATTGGACGGCGCCGCGGGCGACGTCACGCTCGCGGGCGGCATCAGCGGCCTCGCGATGCTCCAGCTCCAGTCGCCGACCTCGACCGGCGACGTCACGATCGCCGGCGCGGTGAACCTGACCGACCTGCTGGTGCAGGGCTCGGGCTCGCTCGCCTTCCTCGGTGGTAACGCCGGGGTCACGACCCTTTCCGGCAACATCAGCCTGGCGCAGACCGGCGGACTCCGCTTCGGCGATCAGGCGGGCGACCAGTTCAGCCTCAATCCCGGTGACCTGATCTACGCCGGAGCCCTGACCTTGGGCGGGGCGCTTTCCCTGCCTGCCGGGCAGATGCAGGTCGGCTCGTTGAGCCTGGCGGCCGACGCTTCGATCGTCGCCTCGGGTCAGGTCAGTCTCGGATCCGTCGCGGTCGTCGCCAACGGCCATGACCTGACGGTGACCGCCGGCGGCCTGCTTGCTTCGGCGGGCGTGACCGGCGCGGGTGACCTTACGCTCTCCGGCGCCCTCGGCCAGAGTCTCAGCGGTAGCTATCTCGCGGGCGGCACCATCCAGTTGGGCGCGGCCGATACCGTCCTCAGCGGCGACGTCGTCCTGCGTGCCGCCGAAGCGGACTTCACCGGCCGTCTGTTGGCCGCCGCCTCCCCCAACGCGGGATCCCTCGCCTTCGAGCCCGCACCTGCGAGCGCCGACATGGCGATCGGCGGCACGGCGTCCACCGCCGCCTTCGACCTCACCGCGGCGGAGATGGCCCTCATCGGCAATGGCTTCACCTCGCTTCGCTTCGGTTCCTCCGCGGGTTCCGGCGTCCTGACCGTGGCCGCGCCGCTTGCTTTCACGGCGCCGGTCTCGTTCGTGTCCCCCTCGGGCAGCCTGGTGCTTTCCTCCTCGCTCACCACCGCGGGACAAACCTTGTCCATCGACGCCGCCCTCCGGATTTCCGGCACGGCTTCCATCGACACCACCTCCGGGGGTGCCTTCCCGGGCGGCAGCCTGTCGGTCGGCTCCATCCAAGGCGCCGTGGCCGGCCCCTCGCATCTGACCCTCGATACCGGTAGCGCCTCCCTCACGTTGGGCGCCGTCGGCAATCTCACGCCGTTGGATTCCCTGACGCTCGCTTCCGACGGACTCACCACGGTCGGTCAGGACATCGCCGTACGCGACCTGCTGCGTTTCGAAGGACCGGTCGCCTTCGGCGCCTCGGCGGTGCGCCTCACCGCCGACACGATCGAAGCCGGTGCGGCGGCCAGCTTCGTCGGAGCCTCGACCGAACTCACGCTGGCTTCCGCTTCGGGTCTGCCGGTCCTGGTGGGAGCGTCGACCGACTCCGGAGCCGGCGCCTTCGACGTGACCTCGGGCCTGCTGGCCAAACTGGCCGATCTTGGGTCTGTCAAGATCGTCGGCGGCAGCGCCGCGATCACCGTCGCCCAGCCCGTCACCATCGGCGTGCCGCTGGTCCTCGCGACCACCGGCCTCACGGACATCTCCGCGGCGGTCGGCCTGACCGGCGACGGCGCGCTTACCGTGACCGGCGACCTCCGTCTCAGCGGTTCCGTCACCGGAACCGGCACGGGCGCCATCCGTGTCCTCGGCGACCTCGATGTCGTCGCCAATGCTTCGCTTGTCACGGCCGGCGTGATTCAGGTCGGTTCTGCCGGCACCTCCGTCTCGGGCGCCGGCGTCCTGACCTTGGGCGGAACCGACGTCGATTTCCTCGGGTCGACCGGCGCGCTCACGCTGGGCGGGCTGATCGTCAACGCCGGCGACCTCACGCTGGGTTCCTCTTCCGCGGACATCGTCCGTCTCGGCGGCGGCGGACTCGTCGTCAACCCGGGCTCGACGGATCTTCGCCTCGGCCAGCTTTACTCCGGCGGCGACGTCACGGTCGGCCAGCTGAACGTGCCGGGCGTAGTGACCATCGACCTGGCTGGGTTCGACTTCCGTTCCACCGCGGTCGACATCGCGCCGCCCGGCAGCCTGACCATCAGGACCTCCAACGGCGACGCCGCGCTGGGAAGCCTCTCCGCCTCGGCCGGTGGCGGATCGTTGCTCGTCGACGCGGGCCAAGGCTCCGTCTCGCTGGCCTCGGCCTCGATGAGCGGTCCGGCCATCGCCACCGTGGACATCACCGCGGGTGGC
>CAZXSI010000008.1:48108-49480 GCA_964643215.1 uncultured Klebsiella sp.
CTCGGCCTCGATGAGCGGTCCGGCCATCGCCACCGTGGACATCACCGCGGGTGGCGGCACGCTCGGTCCGCTCCGGGTCGCCGGCGACATCGACGTCACGTCCACCGCCGCCTCGGGTGCGGGTCCGGTCATCGCCGGCCTGGGCAGCGTCGGCGGCGACATCCGTCTGTCCGGCTCAAATCTCAGTCTGTCCGGAACGGTCGCGACGCCTGGTCTCATCACCGTGTCGGCTGACATGGCGGTGTCAGGAACCGCCGGGGCGCTACGCGCCGCGGACGTGATCCTGACCGGTGCGATCACGCCCGCGACCGCCTCCTCGGTCCTCACGGTCGCGCCTTACGTCACCTCCTCCGCCATCACCTTGGGCGGCGCCGGCACGGGCGGCTTCCATCTCTCGACTTCTGACCTCGCCGCGATTGGCCCAGGCTTCGCCTCGGTCATCATCGGCGGCGCCGGCCAGTCGGGGAACATCGACGTGCTCACGTCGCTGGCGCCGCAGGCGACCCTCTCGTTGCAGACCACGGGTACGACGAACGTTCCCTTCGCCGTCGTCACCAGCGGCGGCGCGGGCTTCGGCGTCACCGGCGCTGCGGTCGTTTCGGCGGACATCACCACCGACGGCGGGGCCATCGCCTTGCTCGGAGCCACCCAGGTGCTGACCGACGTGACCTTCGACACCACGGGCGGCGGCGCCGCTTCGACCGGGGGAGACATCACCCTCGGCGCCCTCACCTTGGTCACGACGTCCCCGACGGCGAACACCTTCACCATCAAGGCCGGAGCCAACGGAGATCTCGTCGCCGGCGACATCCTGCTGCAGAATTCGACGGCCGTCGACGTCCAGCTGAAGATCCTTTCCGGTCGAGATGTCACGGTCGGCGAGCTGCCTGACGGGCTGAGCATCGACTCGCAAGCGACCGGCATCGCGAACGGCCTGCCGGCCACCGGCGCCGATCCGCAGCTCACCGCGGCGGCTCGCGTCCTGCGAATCCCGACCCGTTTGATCGAAGGAGTAGCCACGTCTTATCAGGGTGTGCGCGCGGCGATCAACGATCAGGTCAGCATGACGACGCAGGAAAGCACCCGTCTGTCCCGGAGCGCCGTCTCGGTCGTGACGGTGTCGCCGGCTGCTTCGGCCCCCGCGGCGATTCCGACGCCTTCGGTGCGCATACCCGTCGTCCAAGGCGTGGTCTCGTGGGTCGGTGAAGGCGCCCGCACCGAACAGGGCGACGGAGGCCTGGGATCGCTGAAGCTGGTCGACAACCTTTCCGTCACCGTCCAGGGCGGCAACGGCGTCATCAATTACGAAGGCGCGAGCATCAGCATCGGAGAAGGCACCGTCGTGAGGAAGTCTTCGGCGCCCTGAGGATTC
>CAZXSI010000009.1:0-48762 GCA_964643215.1 uncultured Klebsiella sp.
ACGACCAAGGAGAAGCCCACCAAGGGCAACACCTTCCTCGTGTGGGAAGGCGAGGTCGCCGACTTCGAGCTCACGTTCCAGTACAAGATCGTCGGCGGCAACTCCGGCGTCCAGTACCGCAGCAAGCTCGTGGACGCGAAGGGCTTCGTGATCGCCGGCTACCAGGGCGACTTCGAGGCGGGCAAGACCTACTCCGGCATCCTCTATGAGGAGAAGGGCCGCGGCATCCTCGCCAAGCGCGGCGAGAAGGTCGTCATCAAGGAAGGCGCCGACCCCAAGAAGCCGAAGATCGAGGTCGTCGGTTCGCTCGGCAAGACCGAGGACATCCAGGCCAAGATCAAGGCCGAGGCCTGGAACGAATACCGCATCGTCGCCAAGGGCGGCCACCTCCAGCATTTCATCAACGGCGTCCAGACCGTCGACGTCACCGACGAGACCGCCGTCGGCGCCAAGCAGGGCCTGCTCGCCCTCCAGCTCCACGCCGGCCCGCCCATGGTCGTCCAGTTCAAGGACATCGTCCTCAAGGAAACCAAGTAACGCCCGTCATGAAGAAATCCTTCCTCAGCCTCCTCCTGCTCTCGGCCGCGTTCGTCTCGGCCGCGGACAAGAAGAACGTCCTCCTGATCGCCGGCCGCCCGAGCCACGGCCCGGGCGAGCACGAGCATAACGCCGGCATCCAGCTCCTCGCCGCCGGCCTGAAGCAGGGCGCGGCCGACCTCGTGAACGTCGACGTCGCCCTCAACGGCGAATGGCCGTCCGACGAGCGCGTCGCCAAGGCCGACACGATCGTGATCTACTCCGACGGCGGCAACGGCCACCCGGCCCTCCCGCACCTCGACCAGCTCGCCAAGAAGATGGCGGCCGGCACCGGCTTCGTCTGCCTGCACTACGCCGTCGAGCCCGCCTACGAGCGCGCCGGCTGGCTCAGCGTCGACGGCAAGCCCGTGAGCCCGCCGCCCGCCGGCCGTTCCTCCACGGGCAAGGGCGCGCGCGAGTTCAAGGACTGGCTCGGCGGCTACTTCGAGCAGCACTGGTCCGTGAACCCGCACTGGACCGCCGACTTCAAGGTCATCCCGGATCACCCGGCCAGCCGCGGCGTGAAGCCGTTCGGCTCCAATGACGAGTGGTATTTCAACATGCGTTTCCGCGACAACATGGACGGCGTCACGCCGCTCCTGTCGGCGGTCGCCCCGGCCGAGACCATGAACCGCGGCGAAGGCCCGCACGCCGGCAACCCCGACGTGAAGAAGATGGTCCTCGAGGAGAAGAAGCCCGCGGTCGTCGCCTGGGCGGTCGAGCGCAAGGACGGCGGTCGCGGCTTCGGCTTCACCGGCGGCCATTACCACGCCGGCTGGGCGAACGACAGCCAGCGCACCCTCGTCCTCAACGCGATCGTCTGGACCGCGAAGGCCGAGGTCCCCGCCGCCGGCGTCGCCACGAAGTTCTCGGAAGACGAGCTCAAGGCGAACCTCGACAAGAAGGCCCCGCGCAAGCCCGCGGCCCCGAAGAAGAAGTAGGCGGCGTCCCGTCGTCCGCATCAGGCCGGAGGTTCGCCTCCGGCCTTTTTCGCGCCCGGAAAAGCGGCGGGCCGTTTGACCTGCGCCGCCGCCCGGCAACCTTGCGGGCATGTCCAAGCATATCGCGATCATCGGCGGCACCTCCGGCATCGGCCGCGCGACCGTCGCGCAGCTCCAGGCCGACGGGCACTTCGTCCATGCGGCCTGCCGCTCGCCCGAAAAACTCGCCGACCTCGGCCTCGTCGCGCAGCCGTTCGACGCCGCCGCGCCCGGCCCGCTGACGTGGCCCGAGCGCCTCGACGGCCTCGTGTATTTCCCGGGCTCGATCTCCCTCAAGCCGTTCCATCGCCTGACGCCGGAGGATTTCCAGCGCGACCTCCAGGTGAACCTCTTCGGCGCCATCGCCGCCCTCCAGTCGGCGCTGCCCGCGCTCAAGGCCTCCGGCAACGCCGCCGTCGTCCTCTTCTCCACCGTCGCCGTCGCGCAGGGCATGCCCATGCACGCCAGCATCGCCGCGGCCAAGGGCGCCGTCGAAGCGCTCGCCCGGAGCCTCGCCGCCGAATGGGCGCCCGCCATCCGCGTCAACGTCATCGCCCCGTCGCTGACCGACACGCCGCTCGCCGGCGCGTTGCTCAACTCCGACCTCAAGAAGGAAGCCGCCGCCAAGCGTCACCCGTTGCAGCAGGTCGGCCGCTCCGAGGACATGGCGGCGCTCGTCGCGCACCTGCTCTCCGGCCACGCGCGTTTCATGACCGGCCAGGTGCTGCACGTGGACGGCGGCCTGTCCGCGGTGCGGACCTTCTGACGCGGGCACGAAAAACCCGGGCGCCGCGCGGGCCCGGGTTTCGGAAGCGCTTTCGCCCCGTTCAGATCAGCATCAGCGCCGGTTCTTCGAGGAGCTGCTTGAGCGCCTGGAGGAACTGCGCGCCGTTGGCGCCGTCGACCACGCGGTGGTCGCCCGAGAGGCCGATCACCATGCGGTGGCCGATGACCAGGCGGTCCTGGGCGTCGACGACGGGCTTCTTGATGGTCGCGCCGACGGAGAGGATCGCGGCGTTGGGCACGTTGATGATGCCGAAGAAGCCGGTGACGCCGTACATGCCGAGGTTGGTGACCGTGAAGGTCGAGCCCGACATCTCGTTCGGCGTGAGCTTCTTCGAGCGGGCCTTGCCGATGAGGGACTTCGCCTCGACGGCGATGTCCTTCAGCGTCTTGGCGTGCGCGTCGCGGATGACTGGGGTGACCAGGCCGTCCTCGAGGGCGACGCCGAAGGAGAGGTGGACCGCGCTGTGCGTGCGGATGCTCGTGCCGGCCCAGGAGGCGTTGACCGCGGGGACGCGGCGGAGGGCCTCGGCGGAGGCCTTCAGGATGAAGTCGTTGACCGAGAGCTTGATCGCGTCGGCGCCGGCTTCGGCGAGGCGCTTGTTCAGCGATTCGCGCATCGCCATGAGCGGAGCGGCGTCGACCTCGACTTCGAGGTAGAAGTGGGGGACGGTGACCTTGGACTCCAGGAGCCGGCGGGCGATCGTCTGGCGCATGCCGCCCACGGGGACGTCGGCGTCGGGCTGGATGCCCTTGCCGTCGGCGGGCGGAGCGACCGCGACGTTGAGCGGGCCGGCAGGCGCGGCGGCCGGAGCCGAGGCGGCGGCGGCGACATCACGGGCGACGACGCGGCCGCCGGGGCCGGTGCCGGCCAGGGCGGCGACGTTGAGCGCGGCCTTCTCGGCCATGCGCTTCGCGTAAGGCGAGGCCTTGGCGCGGGAGGCGTCGGACTGCGGGGCGACGGAGCCGGCGGAGGCCGGCGCGGCGGGGACGCAGCTCACCTCGGTCTTCTCGGGGATCGCCGGGACGGCGGTCGCGGGGGCCTTCGGGGCCGGCGCGGCGGCGGGCGCAGGGGCGGCTTCGCCCTTCTTGCCGATGGCGCAGATCGGCGCGCCGACGGGCAGCTGCGAGCCGGCGGGGGCGTAGATCTTGAGGATCGTGCCCGGCACCGTGCAGGAGAGTTCCATCGTGGCCTTGTCGGTCTCGACTTCGCCCAGGATGTCGCCGAAGGCCACGGTCTGGCCTTCCTTGATGTTCCATTTCACCAAAGTCCCCACCGACATCGTGTCGGAGAGCTTCGGCATATCGATAATTTCAGCCATCGGTTTTGAGAGTGCGGATTAGGCGAGGACCTTGAGGGCCTCGCGGACGACGCGGTTCACGTCGGGGAGCTGCTGGTCTTCCATGCGCTTGCAGTAGATCTGCGGGGCGTCGATGGAGGACACGCGGTGGATCGGGGCGTCGAGCTCGTCGAACGCCTTCGACTGGATGAGGTAGGCCACCTGGGCGTCGACGCCGCAGAAGGGCTTGTTCTCCTCCACGAGCAGGGCGCGGTGCGTCTTGCGGACGGAGGCGAGGATGGTCTCCTCGTCGAGCGGGCGGATCGAGCGGAGGTCGACGACCTCGACGCTGACGCCGTGGTCCTTCTCGAGGATCTCGGCGGCCTTGAGGCTCGTGATCACGGCGCGGCCGTGGGCGACGATGGTGAGGTCGGTGCCTTCGCGCTTCACGTCGGCGACGCCGAGCGGCACGATGTAGTCCTCGTCGGGGACCTCGCCCTTGTCGTTGTAAAGGATGGTGTTCTCCATCACGTACACCGGGTCGTTGTCGCGGATGGCGGCCTTCATGAGGCCCTTGGCGTCGTACGGGGTGGCGGGGCAGACGACCTTGATGCCCGGGTGGGAGGCGAGGATGGCCTCGGGCGTGTGGGAGTGGGTGGCGCCGACGTTGGTGCCGCCGTTGGCCGGACCGCGGATGACGATCGGGCAGTTGATGAGGCCGCCGGACATGTAGCGGATGTTGCCGGCGTTGTTCACGATCTGGTCGAACGCGACGTACGAGAAGGACCAGAACATCAGCTCCATCACCGGGCGGATGCCGAGCATGGAGGCGCCGATGCCGAGGCCGATGAAGCCGGCTTCGGAGATCGGGGTGTCGACGATGCGCTTCGGGCCGAACTCCTTGAGGAGGCCTTCGGTCACCTTGTAGGCGCCGTTGAACTGGGCGACTTCCTCGCCCATGATGACGACCTTGTCGTCGCGCTTGAGTTCTTCGCGCATCGCGGCGCGGAGCGCTTCGCGGTAGGAAATGACGGCCATGAAGGGGGGTGCGAAGAAGGGTTATTCGAAGATGATGGTGCCGCGGCTCGTGGTGTTCGGCCCGCGGTTGTCCTCTTCCCAGTAGATGTGCTTCGTGATGTCGGCGACCGTGGGGTCGGGCGATTCGTCGGCGAAGACGGCGGCCTGGTCGGCCTCGGCCATCGCGGCCTCGTTGATCTTCTGGGACAGCTCGGGGGTGAGCACCTTCTCGCGGAGGAGTTCCTGCTCGAAGAGCAGGACGGGGTCCTTCTTGTCGCGGTACTCCTTGATCTCCTCCTTGTCGCGGTAGGTCTTGTCAGGGTCGGCCATCGAGTGGCCGAAGTAGCGGTAGGTGAAGATCTCGAGGACGGTCGGCTTGGACTCCTCGTGGGCGCGCTTGAGGGCGAGGGCGGTCTTGGCCCGGACCTCGTAGACGTCGTGGCCGTTGATGACATCCCAGGCCATGTTGTAGCCTTCGGCGCGTTTGGCCAGGCAGCCCGGGTGGGCGGTGGAGCGCTCCTGGGAGGTGCCCATCGAGTAGCCGTTGTTCTCGACGACGAAGATCATCGGGAGGTCCCAGAGGGCCGCCAGGTTGTAGGCCTCGTGGACCGCGCCTTGGTTGACGGCGCCGTCGCCCATGTAGGCGAGGCAGCTGCCCTTGAGGCCCAGGTACTTGACGGCGTAGGCGAGGCCGGTGCCGAGCGGGGCCTGGCCGCCGACGATGCCGTGGCCGCCCCAGTAGTTCTTATCGGGGGCGAAATAGTGCATCGAACCGCCCTTGCCTTGGGAGCAGCCGGTGACGCGGCCGGTCAGTTCGGCCATGCACTCGTTCATGCCCATGCCGACCATCAGGCCATGGCCGTGGTCGCGATAACCCGTGATAATGTGGTCGTTTTTGCCGAGCAGGGAGATCGTGCCGGCGGCGACGGCCTCCTGGCCGACGTAGAGATGGAGGAATCCGCCGATCTTGCCCTGCTGGTAGATGCGGATGCAGCGCTGCTCGAAATGGCGGATACGGGCCATTTTGGTGTAAAGGGCGATCTTCTCGGCCTTCGACATGGACGCATTGACCGGATCTTTGGCGTATTCCGAAGGGCCGGCGGGGCGCTTCAGGGATTCCGGATGGGTAAGGACAGCGGGCTTGGCCACGGTAGTTCGTTTGGATTGATTGGAGGGGTCTGGCGGGGAAGGTCAAGCGTCCCCTCCCTCGGGCTCAATTTGCCTTGACCCGCCTTGCCGCCACCCTCCCTTTTCCTCTATCCTGCGTACGTCTCAGGACCGACCCCTTATATGGAAGAAACCCACGAGGCTTTGGCCCGCGAATTCACCGTCCAGAACCGGATGGGCATCCACACCCGCCCGGCCGCCCAGATCGTCCGGCTGGCGAACCGCTATCCGGACGTCGAGATCACCGTCTCCAAGGACGAGGAGTCGGTGAACGGCAAGAGCATCATGGGGCTCATGATGCTGGCCGCCGGCCAGAACTCCAAGCTCCGCTTCTCGGTCCGCGGCAAGGATGGCGCCGCGCTGCTCGGAGAGATGGAAGCCCTGTTCGCGCGCAAGTTCGACGAGTCCTGATCCCTCCCCGCCCCATGTACGCCTTCCTCGCCTCCCTGATCTTCGTCGCCGCCGGCGAGGTGGCGCCGCCGCCTCCGCCGCCCGTGCCCGACGCCGAGGTGGCGCGTTACCTCCGCTCCAACGAGCTCGCCGAATGGAGCGGCGCCCAGCGCGCCTACGCCGCGGGCGAGACCCGCGTGAAGATGGGGCAGAGCATCCAGGCCACGAGCGGCGGCGGCTCCGCCCCGGCCAACGCGCCGAAGGTCGGCGGCCTCACCGAGACGCCGGAGCAGGTCCGGGTCCGCACCCAGAAGATGATCGACGAGGGCAACGCGCAGATGCAGCAGGCCTTGCCGTCGCTCACCCGTCTCCGCGCCGTCGCGGCCGCCCGCGCCGCCGAGAAGACCAAGCCCGTCAGCTTCGCCGTGGACGTGGCGCCCGCCGCCTGGAACGTCGCCGTGACGCAGTCGGTCGTCCGCCTCCAGAAGCAGGCGCGCGACCTCGGTTACGCCAAGGTCCATTTCATCGGCTCGATCAGCCTGCTCGGCGACGGCAAGCTCAACCGTCCCGAGACGCTCACCGCCGAGATCCGCGCCGCCTGGAACAAGGCCGGCGACAAGCCCCTCGCCGCGGTCCCGGCCGAAGGCTACGCCTACGTCCCGGGCGCCGACAAGGGCGCCCCCGCCCTTTCGAAGGGCCTCGCTCCCGCGACCGCGCCGAAGCAGGTCGCCGTCGTCTGGGCCGACTACTACGCCGTGAACGCCGAAGGCGCGCGCGGCCTGCTGTTCCTCCGCCTGGCGGACGCGCACAGCATGCGGCTCGTCGGATCCGAGGTCGCCTTCACCGAGTTCGGCGGCGCCGCGGCGCCGGTCGGCACGTGCCAGGTCGCGCTCCGCGACGCGCGCAGCTTCCTGCCGCGGCTCGCCGAGAGCGGCGACTGGGTGCTGGGCTTCGACCGCGCGAGCAACCCGCTCGGCTCGGCCTTGCTCGCCCATCTTTCCGTCACGCAGACCAAGGTCGGCGTCGCCGCGGCGCCTTACGTCGCGATCGTCGCCGGCGGCGGCCCGGTCGGGTCGGAGGGCATCCCCGCGAAGTGGCGCGCCGTCACGGCGGAAGGCCCGGCGGGCACGGTCGCGTTCCAGGTCGCGAGCATCCCGACCGGCGCCGAGGGCGTCGACGTCGGCCGGCTCACGCTCGCCATCGTCGCTCCGCCCGAGGCGAAGTGATCAGCCCGCCGCCTTGCGCGCGGCCTTCATCTCGGCCGTCGTCGCGCGCTTGAGCTTCTTCACCTTGGCCGCGGTCAGCAGCTGGTGCGGGCGCGTCATGCGGTCGATGAACAGCACGCCCTGGCAATGGTCGTGCTCGTGCTGCACGCAGCGCGCGAGCAGGCCGGCGCATTCGAGGACGTGCGGGGCGCCGTCGGCGTCGCGGTAGCGGACGATCGCGCGTTCGACGCGCTCGACGTCGCCGGTGATGCCCGGGAAGGAGAGGCAGCCTTCGGTGTAGGTCTCCGGTTCGCCGGCCGGCACCGTCACCGTCGCGTTGGCGAGCAGCATCGGCATGATCTCCGCGGGCGCGCGGGCCTTGCCGTCGAGCACGGGGAGGGATTCCTCGTCGTGCACGTCCATGACGAACAGCTGCAGCGAGAGGCCGACCTGCGGGGCGGCGAGGCCGATGCCCTTGGCGGTTCTCATCGCGCGCAGCATCGCGTCGCCCAGCGACCGCAGGGCGGGGCCGAACTCCTTCACGGGGTCGCCTTTGGCCCGGAGGACCGGGTCGCCGTAGGGACGGATCGTGAATTCGGCCATGGCTTCTGGTACCTTCTTCGCGGCGGGCGTGAAAGCGAAATCGCTCAGCCCTTCTGGCTGAAGTCGCCCTTTTCGCAGCGGCGGACGAAGGCCTCCGCGCGCTTGCGGATGCCGTTCCATTTCTCGCGCAGCTCCTGGGTCTCGTCGGCCGTGATGCTGTGGTCCTCGATCGCGTCCGCGACGTCGGCGATGAGCAGGCCGAACTCGCGCACGAGGGCGTTGGCGGCCTTGTCCAGGTTGCCGGCGGGGGCCTCGCCCTCGACCGGGGTGAACTGGCCGCCGGCCCGCTGGGCGAGCCAGTCGACGATGCGGGTGTCGCCGGTCAGGTCGATCAGCAGGGCGGTGCGGTGCAGCGGGTTGGGCTGGCCGCTGCCTTTCTCGGCCGGCTCGCGCCATTTGTAGAGCATCGACGGCGACACGCCGAGCGACTTCGCGATCGCGCCATGCTTGCTCAGCTGCCCGTCCTTGCCGCCGCTCTCGCCCGCCTTGAGCAGGGCGTCCTGGAGGACGTGGTGGGCTTCCTTGATCGGGGTCCGGCGGGGGGCGGGCGGTTTCTTGGCCATGGGCGAGGATAGGGCGGGCCGGCGCGGGCCCGCAAGCGTGACGCTCGGGTTACAGCCGGCGGGCCCGATTGTAAGGCCGGCGGTTCAGAAAAGATTGGAAAGGGGGAGCGGGGCTCGCATCCTCGCGGACATGATGCCCATCGCCGCCTCCCCCGCCGAGGTCTCGCTTGCCCTCCCGATCGGCCTGCTCGTCGCCGGCCTGGTCATGATCGGGGCCGAATTCTTCCTGCCGACCGTGTTCCTCGGCTTCGTGGGCGCCGTCGTCTCCTTCGCCGGCATCTATCTTTCCGCCGAGGCGGGCGCGGCCACCTGCGCCGTCTTCTGCGCCGTCTTCGTGGTCGTGCTCACGCTCGAGTTCTTCGCTTTCCGCCGTCTCCTGCCGCAGACCGGCATCGGCCGGTCGATGATCAACGTCAGCAGCAACGAAGGCGCCGCGGTGCCCGCCGCCGCCGGGTTCGCGATGTACGTCGGCAAGACCGGCAAGGCCGTCACGGTCCTCGCCCCCTCGGGCACCGTCGAGATCGACGGCGCCCTGCTCGAGGCCTTCTCGCTCGACGGCTACGTCGAACGCCACGCCGCCGTCGTCGTCACGGAAGCCGGCTCCGGCCGCGTCACCGTCCGCCGCTCCCGCTGAACCCCCTTCCCATGGAAATCCCCAACATCATCATCTGGATCGCGGCCGGCGCGCTGCTGCTGCTCGTCCTCTTCCTCCTCTCCTTCCTGGCCGTCTGGGTGCGCGCGCGCCTGGCCGGGGCCGAGGTCGGCCTGTTCGACCTCGTCGGCATGCGCCTGCGCGGCGTGCCGTACAGCGTGATCGTCGACGCCAAGATCGCCGCCACCAAGGCCGGCCTCTCGGTCGACGTCGAGAAGATCGACGCCCACTACCTCGCCGGCGGCAACATCGTGCAGACGGTGCAGGCGCTCATCGCGGCCCAGAAGGCCGGCCTGCACCTCGACTGGAACCGCGCCTGCGCGATCGACATCGCGACCCGCGGCACGAACAAGTCCGTCCTCGAGGCCGTGCTCACCTCCGTCAGCCCCAAGGTCATCGACTGCCCGAATCCCGCGAGCGGCCGCACCACCATCGACGCCGTCGCCAAGGACGGCATCCAGGTCAAGGTGAAGGCCCGCGTGACCGTCCGCACCAACCTCGACCGGTTCGTCGGCGGGGCGCAGGAAGAGACCATCATCGCGCGCGTCGGCGAAGGCATCGTGACCACCATCGGCTCCTCCGAGAGCTACAAGGTCGTCCTCGAGAACCCCGACCGCATCTCGAAGACCGTCCTCGAGCGCGGCCTCGACGCGCACACCGCCTACGAGATCATGTCCATCGACATCGCGGACGTCGACGTCGGCGACAACATCGGCGCGATGCTCCAGGAGGCCCAGGCCAACGCCAACAAGAACATGGCGCAGGCCCAGGCCGAGATCCGCCGCGCGGCCGCCGTCGCGCTCGAGCAGGAGATGCGCGCCCGCGTCGAGGAGATGCGCGCCCGCGTCGTCGAGGCCGAGGCGCAGATCCCGCAGGCCCTCGCCGACGCGCTGCGTTCCGGCCGCATGGGCTACATGGATTTCCAGCGGCTTGAGAACCTCCGTTCCGACACCGAGATGCGCAAGGGCATCGCCGGCGACGGTCCCGCGCCCGGCGCCAAGGCCTGAGCATGGAGGCGGCGCTCGCCATCAAGGTCATCATCGGACTCGTCGGGTTCGGGGTCTGGCTGTTCGGCAAGCTGAAGGGCGCGGACGCGCCGGCGCCGATCGCGGCGGCGACGCCGCCCATCCCCCGCCGCGTCCGCCGGGCGCGCTCCGCGCCGCCGCCTCTCGCGCCGGAACCGGAGACGCCGGCGCCCGCGCCCGCGACGCACCTCGACGAGACTTCCCTGGTGGTCACGCGGCCGGCCCGCGCGCATGCCCGCACGCAGTTCCGCGGCGCCTCCGCCCTCCGTCAGGCGATCGTCGCCCGCGAGGTGCTCGGGCCGCCGCTCTCGCTCCGTCCGCCGCGCTTCTGATCAGCGCCGCGGCGCGAACAGGCGCGCGGCCAGGTAGGGCAGGGCGCAGCACAGCACGATGCCGGCGCCCGACGGCACCGCCGCCGCGTAGTAGGACAGATAGAGCCCGCCGACGCCGCCGAGCAGCGCGCAGCCGACGCCCCAGGCCATGACCTGCGGCAGGGTGCGGCCGAGCAGCACGCCGGTCGCGGCGGGCAGGACGAAGAGCGCCGTCGTGAGCAGGGCGCCGACGAGCCGCACGCAGGCGACCGCGCCCAGCGCGACGAGCACGAGCAGCACGGCGCGCATGAGCGCGGGCCGCGCGCCCAGCAGGGCCGCGTACTCCTCGTCGAAGGAGGCCAGCTCGAGCTCCTTGTGGAGCGCGCGCAGGCCGGCCAGCACGACCGCCGCGGTGCCGCCGATGACGAGCAGGTCCTCCGCGCCGACGGAGACCACGCTGCCGAAGAGCAGGCCCGCGAAATCCCGCCACGAGTTCGCCTGCTGCATCAGGGCGACGCCGGCGGCGAACATCACCGACAGCATCACCCCCACGGCGCTGTCCTCGCTGGTGCCCTTGCGGGCGGCGAGCCAGGCGGCGCCGGCCGCGGTCAGCAGCGCCGCGGCGAGCGCGCCGAGGTAGGGCGAGGCGCCGAGGAGCAGGGCGCCGACGACGCCGGGCAGGATCGAGTGCGTGAGCGCGGTGCTCACGAAGGCCATGCGCCGGAGCACCACGTAGGCGCCGAGGCACGCGCAGGTGGCGCCGCTCAGCGCGATCGCGGCCAGGGCGCGCACGAAGAAGGGTTCCGACAGGGGCTGGACGAGGAGGTCAAGCATGGCGGTGGTCGTGGCCGGAACAGGCGTGGCGGGTGACGACCACGCCGTCGCGCATCTCGAGGATGCGGTCGAAACGGCCGAGGTCGGCCGGATCATGCGTGGCCATCACGACGGTGAACGCGGCGCCGGCCTCCAGGAGGAAGCGGTCGATGATCTCGCGGCTCGGCTGGTCGAGGGCCGCGTACGGTTCGTCGAGCAGCAGGAGTTCCGCGCCCTGGACGACCGCGCGGGCGATCAGCGCGCGCTGGAGCTGGCCGCCGGACAAGGTGTGGACAGGGCGGTCGGCGAGTTCCGTCAGGCCGAGGCGGGCCAGCGCCCGGTCGACGGCCTCGTCGCCGTGCCGGCATTCCTCGAACCAGCCATGATGGGCGTAGGTGCCCATCTGGACGAGCCGGCGCACCTTGATCGGGAAAAGGTCGGCGAGGTGCGGGCGTTGGGCCAGGTAAGCGATGCGGCTGCGGCCGAGGCGCGGGGGCTCGCCGGCGATGCGGACCTCCCCGGCGCGCGCCGGCGTGAGGCCGGCGAGCACGCGCAGCAAGGTGGACTTGCCCGAGCCGTTGGGACCGATGAGCGCGGTCCGGCACCCGCACGGGATCTCGAACGTCGCGTCGCGGAAGGCGGCGGGGCCGTCGGGCCGGGCGGAGGCGGCGAGGCCTTTGGCCACGACGGCGGCGCCGGCGCACCCGGAGGGTTCTTTCGGCGCGTACGGGATGACCGGCAGCACGGCGAAGACCGTTTCGCCGAAGAGGCGGGAGAGACGGGCGAAGAGACGCTTCATGGTCCGAGGAGGGCCTGCTGCAGCCGCCGGCCGTTGAGGCGCATCATCGAGGCCCAGGTATCGCCGGGCTGGCCGGGAAGCTCGAGGTATTCGAAGGAAAGCGCGAGCGGGGGAGGGAGGCCGGCGTCCTCGGTGAGCCTGCGGGCGAAGGCTTGGTTCTGGCCGGCGTCGGCGACGATCACCCGGACCGGCCGCTTCCTGATGATCTCGAGCAGCCCGGAGAAGTGGCGGGCCGAGGGGTCGGCGGATTCGCCTGACCCGCTGGCGACGATCGTCCCGGCGACCGTCAGGCCGAAGCGCCGGGCGAACAGGTCGAGGTTGGCGTGATGGGAGATGAAGGCCCGTTTTTCCGGGGCGACCGCGCGGAAGAGCTCTCCGAGCTCCCGTTCGACGGCGTCGACTTCCGCAACATATTGTTCATAAGAGTTATGCGGGAGCCTTCCGCCGCTGACCGCCGTGAGCCTGGCCGCGAGCCGCTTCACCATTTTCCTGACTTCGACGGGATCCGTCCAGGCGTGCGGAATCGCCGCGCAATCGTGGCCCTCATGGGCCGAAGTCTCCGCATGCAACCAGAGGATCGAGTCGGCCCGCTGATTGGCCTTCCCCCAGGCGGCCAGCCAAGGTTCGAAATCGGGACTCAGCCCGACGACGAGGGTGGCCCGGCGGAGGTCCTTGAGGTGGCGCGGGCTGAGTTGGAATCCGTGCGCCTCGCTGCGCGGAGGAATGATGCTAAAAGTCTCAAACTCCTTTCCTCCAACGGCTTGCACCCAGTCATTGATGATCGAGAAGCTGGCGACGATGACGGGTTTGTCTTGGGCGACAGCTCGTCCTTGTCCGAACATGAGCGCGGAGAGGAACACGAGGATCGAGAGGCGATGAAGCACGTCCGGGGAGTCTCGCAGGCTCGCCCTCTAGATGCAAGAAGTTTGCATTTAACAATTGTTCCGTACCTTAAGGTTTTTGCGTTTGCGTATGCCTAAGACCCCTCGCAGATTTTCCCTCCCCATGCCCCAAGCACGTGCTGTTTTTGTCAGCCTAATGGCTTTTTGTCTGTCCGTATCCCTTGTTTCCGCCCAGGCGGCCAAGGCCGACGCTCAGGCGGGCAAAAGTCCCGTCTCCGTGCGCTCCATCCACTTCGACCCGGTGAAAATCGGCGGTCAGAAGAACGACTGGATCCGCACGCAGGTCGAACTGCAGGCCAATTTCAACCCGGAGACCAAGCTCGCGGCCGACGAAAAGGCCGGGAAGCGCGCCGCCAACAAGCAGTGGGTCGACAAGATCAAGGTGACCATCACGCAGATCTTCAAGCCGCTGTCCGCCAAGGACGCCACCGAGTTCTCCTACTACCGTTCCTCCGCCACCGTGCTGACGATGGAAATCGGCTCCCCTCGCTCGGTCTATTTCTATCTCCCCGGGGACATCGTGAAGCGCGACCGCCTCAAGATGCAGCCGGATTACTACTACGTGCAGCTCGAGGTGGCCGGCACCGAAGTCCCCCTCTATAGCGAGGCCGGCCGGCTTAACCCCGACATGCTGAACGCCGTCCACAAGATGTTCGTCAGCAAGAAGGATTTCGACGGCGCCCGTGACCAGGCCGATCGCGGCGTCGGCGCCAATGCCGGCATGCTGCGCCCCCAGTACATGGTGCCGTACGCCATCTTCGACACTTTGCCGCAGGGTTCGCCTTCTCCTGAGTTCATCCGGGAAGACGCCGCCCGCTAATCCCATCCCCCTCCCCGTTCCCGCATGAGCCAGAAGAAGGCCACCATCGTCAATCTTGCCGCATCGAACGTCTCGGTGTCCCACTTTTCCGTCGAATCCGGAAGCCTGGTGCTCGAGCAGTTCTTCGTCGAAGAGATCGCCCCCGGCCTGACCGGCGACGACGAGTGGTTGAACGCGGCGATCGCCGCCCTGGCCAGCCTGGTCAACGCCCATGAGATCAAGGGCCGCGTCACCGTCATCGCGCCCGCCTTCCTTCTCCTGCAGAAGCCGCTCAAGGTCCCGCAGGTCGAACGCGCCCGCCAGGCCCAGATCGTCGCCTTCGAAGCCCAGAACGCCATTCCCTATCCCCTCAACGAGGTCATCTGGGACAGCCAGCTGATGGCTTCCGACGGCGTCGAGGCCGAGGTCCTGCTTTTCGCGCTGCGTACCGAGATCGCGACCAAGATCGCGAACATGGTCACGTCGACCGGCCTCCGGCCGATGTCCATCCAGGCCGCCCCGCTGCTCGACAGCCAGGCCTTCCGCCTCGCCGGCGGGTCCGCCGCCGAGGAAGTCCTCATCATCAACGTCGGCGCCCGTTCCACCACGCTCAGTTTCGTCGGTCCCAGCGGCGTCAACATCCAGTCGGCCACCAACATCGGCGGCAACCTGCTGACCCAGGGCGTCTCGGACAACACCGGCCAGCCGTTCGCCGTCTCCGAAGCCATCAAGGTCGGCTACTTCTCCGGCGTCGTCCAGCTCGCCGAGTCCGATCCGCAGGTCGCCATCCTGCAGGCCAATTCCCAGACCTTCATCCGTCGCCTCGCGCAGGACATCAACCGCCGCCTGATCAACGTCCGCCGCGGCGCCAACGGCCGTCAGCCCGCCCGCATCCTCGTCACCGGCCGCGGTTCCCAGGTGCCCGGACTGTCCGAGCAGCTCTGCGAGACGCTCCGTCTCCCGGTCGAGGTCTTCGATCCTTCTTCCGTCATCACGCCCGGCGCCGGCATCAACCCCGAGCAGCTCGAGCGCGCCAAGCACCAGATCACCGAGGTCATCGGCGAAGCCGCCCGGCTCACCCTTCCGCAGCCGATCGGCGTCAACCTCATCCCGCGCGACATCGCTTCGCAGCAGGCCTTCGACGCCCGCAAGCCTCGCCTGCTCGCCGCCGCCGTGCTCGCCGCCGCCGCGCCTTTCTGCGTCTGGCTCGCGTTCGCTTCGGCCGAAGGCTGGAACAACGATCAGACCGTCATCGCGCAGGGCCGTAAGCTCGAGCTGGCCGGCCGCCTCGGCGCCATCGAGGAATCCCGCAAGAAGGCCGCCGAACTCTCCGCCAAGACCAAGGAACTCGAGCACGTCCTCCTCAACCGCTCGAACTGGCCCGCCTTCCTCGGCGACCTCCAGTCCCGCGTCGGCACGCTCAAGAACACCTGGATCGAGGAGATGCACGTCAAGTACGAGACGCTCCCGGCCGCCCCGGCCGTCGACGGCCAGCCCGCGCCCGCCCCGGTCGTCGTGACCAAGGTCGTCATCTCCGTCCGCTTCCTCTTCGCCGAGGTGCCTTTCGACGTGAAGCAGTATCGCTCGCAGTCCGAGCGGGCGCACATCAGCCGCCTGCTCGAGGTCGTGCGCCAGTCTCCTTACGTCAGCGCCGTCCCGGAAAACGAGATCGTCGTCACCGACCAGACGATGAAGGCGTCCGACAACAAGACCGAGATCCGGATGACGCCCAAGGCGACCCTCACCCTCGTCATCAAAAAGGACAAGGCCCTCTAAGCCATGCAGAATTTCAAGAAAAACCTCGGTTTCAACCTCGCGCTCATCGCGGTCGGCGGGCTTTTCCTCGTCGGCTGCGCCATGGCGTTCCTCGCCTTCCGCGGCAGCGCCGACTCGGCCATCAAGCTGGACCGCGCCCGCAAGGACCAGGCCGCCCTGCTGCGCGGCCACGAGTTCGTCCCCGGCGCCGCGCCGGTCTCGCTCAACGACGACAACGTCAAGAAGGCCGCCGAGGACGTGAAGGAGCTGGAGTCCCATCTGGCCGCCCTCCGGGTCTCGATCGCCGGCAACCCGGACCTCGCCATCAAGGGCAAGGCCTCGGCCAACTCCGCCGAACTCAGCGCGCTGCTGCGCGAATCCGTCGACGGCTGGCGCAAGCTCGTCGCCGACAACGGCATCAAGCTGCTGCCGAACGAGCCGACCGCCTTCGGCTTCCATCGCTACATCCATAACCAGGGCACCTCTCCCAAGCGCGACTTCCAGAAGGTCGACCAGCAGCGCCAGATCATCGACTTCATCGTCAAGCAGCTCGTCGAGTCCCGGCCGGCCGGTTCGCCCCTCCTCATCGAATCCGTCGACCGCGAGCCCGTCGAGACCTTCGTCCTCGTGCCGGAAGGCAAGCCCGGCGCCGGCACCTATGTTCCGGACGCCGATGGCTCGAAGAACGAGGTCGACGAGTTCCTGCCCACGCGGACCTTCGATCGCCCCGGCCTCGTGGAGTCCCTTTCTTTCCGCGTCCGCTTCGTCGGCTACACGCCGACCCTGCGCACGTTCGTGAACAAGGTCCGCAACTCGGGCCGCCCGGTCGCCATCACGACGATCGACGTCGGCCTGGCGAGCAAGGAGCTGGAGAAGCTGCTCGCCGTCAGCGCCGCTCCGGCGGCCGCCAACGGCGCGCCGGCTCCCGCGGCCGCGCCTTCCGCCCTCGGCGGGTTCTTCGGCGCGGAAGAAGCGGCGCCCCCCGCCAACGGCGCCAAGCCGGCCGGCCCCCAGGCCGACAACCGCGTGCTCGTCGTGCCCCGCAAGCTTTCGACCTTCGTCGTGCAGATCGACTACCTTTCCATCCCCGAGGAGAAGCCTGCGGCCGGCACCGAAGGCGAACCCAAGAAATAAAGCATCCCGGACATGAATTCTCGCAAGGACATCATCCTCATCCTCCTCGGCGCGCTCCTGCTGGTCGCCGGCGCCGTGGTGTACCTCACGCCCGGGCTGGTCGCGCCCGTCGTTCCCGACGAGGAGGGCAAGGCCGCGGCCATCAAGCTTCTCAAGGATGCGGTGCCGCAGGGCGAAGCCTATCCCTCGACGCCCCGGGCCTCGCTCGACGACAACGTGAAGGACTGGCCGACTCCCGAGGAGAACGACGACAATTGGGACTACGACCTGTTCACGACGATCGACGTCGTCTGGGATCCCGCGATCAAGGAATACGTCCCGCGCAGCCGCAAGGCCGAGGAGATGCCTCCTTTCGGCATCGCCCTGGTCTCGGCCGGCCATCCGACCTACACTTTCATCCTGGTCCAGTCCACCCTCGGACCCGGCAAGAAGGAGGAGGACCGTCTCTTCACCCTGAAGAACCTCAAGACCAAGCAGTACCTCGACGACTGCAAGCTGAACAAGCCCATCGCCGACGCCCCTTACCTCACCCTGAAGTCCTTCAAGGTCGTCAAGGGCAAGGACGCCGACGGCGTGCCGTTCACCCGCAACCTCCTGACGGTCGATGACCGCCAGTTCGGACAGATCGTCGAAATCGACGACGAGAAGCCCACGGAGTTCACGGCGCGTACGGACATCGTCATCAACTCCCCCTCGGACCCGGCTTGGACCATGACCCTGCATGCCGTTGGGGATAAGTTTACCCTCAACGGAGCCCAATACGTGGTCAAAGGCATTGACTTGCCCTCCAAGAGCGTGACTTTTGAGAAATCCTTCGCTCTCAACCCCAAGAGGCCGAAGAAGCTCATCACGGATACGCAGACGCTCACCGTCCCGGCGCCTCCGCCTCCTGCCCCCAAGCCGAAGTCCGCCACCCCTTCCCCCGCCACCAAGGCACCCACCCCTAAGCAATAATTTCAACGCATCCCCTCATGAAAAATCTCCACCGTTCGCAGCTCGCCTGGGCAGCCCTCGCCCTGGCCCTCGCCGCAGGATCGCTCGTCGCCCAGGATGGCGACGCCGCCGCGCGCAAGCCGCAGCTCCTCGCCGAGGCGCTGAAGGCCCGCGATGAAGGCAACCTCCAGGCCGCCAAGGCCAAGTTCGAGGCCATCCTCGCGATCGACGCCAAGGATGTCGGCGCCACCGAAGGCCTCGCCTCCGTGAACGCCTCCATCGCCGAAGCCGAGGCCGCCAAGAAGGCCGCCGATGCCGCCGCCGCCCCGAAGGGCGATGCCCCGGCCCCGGCGCCCGCCGTCTCCGCGGAAGAAGCCGCTTCCAACGACAAGCTTTTCGCCCAGGTCGACCAGGCCGTCCAAGAAGCCCGCAAGAAGTCCGCCGCCGGCGACCATAAGGGCGCCTTCGAGCAGCTCGACGCCGCCGCCACCGCCCTCTCCGCCGTCACGTCGCCGGCCGCGCAGGGTCGCCGCGACGCCATCGCCCTCGCGAAGCAGGACGCCGCCCTCGCCCGCGATGCCGGCGGAGCCGCCGGCGCCAAGGAAGAATTCAACCGCATCGTCCGCGCCAACGCCGAATCCCTCGACAAGCAGGGCGACGTCGTCTCCTCCGCCGAACGCCTGATCCGCCAGGGCACGGCCGAGTCCATCGACAAGGCCCTGTCCGACCTCGATGCGGCCGACCGCTCGCTCGGTTCCCCCAGCCTGTCCAACACCCGCCTCAAGGAGCGCATCAAGGAAGCCAAGGGTTCCGCCCTCGCCCGCCGCGCCCTCGTCGCCATCGAAGCCCGCGACATGACCAAGGCCACCGCCGTCATCGCCCAGTACGCCGAACTCAAGGGCGCCGAGGACCCCAGCGTCGTCCGCCTCCAGAAGGAGTTCGCCTCCAAGCGCAACGATCCGACCTACCGTAACATCGACGAGCTCTCGCCGGGCGTCCGCGTGAAGGACGACAAGGTCAACGAGCTGCTCGTCAAGGGCCGCGCCCGCTACCTCTACGGAGACTACCAGGGCGCCCTCGACGCCTACCGCGAAGTCCTCCAGTACCAGCCGAACAATTCCGAGTCCAAGGCCTACCAGATCCGCATCCGCCAGATGCTGTCCGAGAACTCCGGCCAGTGGAACCGCGGCGTGACCAAGGGCAAGCTCCTCGAGCTCCTCGACGAGACCTGGAAGCTCCCGGAAGTCTTCAACCGCGAAAACGTCAAGGTCGACAGCGCCAACGGCAACGACCCCGTGATCGAGAAGATGAAGTCCATCCAGCTCCCGGAAGGCTTCATCGTGCGCGACCAGCCGCTCGACCGCGCGCTCGTCCTCCTGCAGACGCAGGCCGCCACCTATGACAAGGACCAGAAGGGCGTGAACATCGTCCTCATCGACACCGCCAACAAGAACCCCACGGTCAGCCTCCAGCTCCGCGGCGTCTCGGTCTACCAGGCCCTGGACTACACCTGTAAGCGCGTCGGCTTCAGCTTCACCGTCGGTTCGGGCGGCATCGTCGAAGTCCGCGAAGACACCGGCGACAGCCTGCTCGAGACCGAGATCTACCCGCTCTCCACGGCCGCCGTCCTCAAGATGACGGGTCTCAGCGCCGGTGGCGCCGGTGGCGCCGCCGCGGGCGGTGGCGCGGCCAGTCCCTTCGGCGGCGCCGCCGCCGGCGGTGCCGGCGCGGGCGACGGCCAGCGTCCGGAAGAAGTCGCGATCAAGAACTTCCTCACCCGTTCGGGCGTCGCGTTCGAGCTCCCGGCCACCCTCTCGTACGACGGCACGAACCTCATCGTGTACCAGAGCCGCAAGAACCTGGACCGCGTGAAGAACATCATCCGTCGTTACTCCGACATCAAGCAGGTCCACATCGAGGCCAAGTTCATGGAGGTCGAACAGAAGATCCTGAACGAGCTCGGCGTGAACTGGAACCTCAGCCCGACGCTTGACGTCGCCACCGGCCTCCCGGTCGACCCGACCGCGACCGTCAACGCCGCGACCAACCTCCGTTCGATCAACTCGGTCTTCGCGACCAACAACTCGACGGTCAACTCCCTGCGCGTGACCGGCAGCCCGGCGATCCCGCAGCCGGCTCCCCGCTTCCCCGGCGGCGCCAACCTCGGCAGCACCTCCCAGACCTACAGCGGCACCGTCGGCATCATCGGCGCCGAGACCCTCGGCGTGGCCATCCGCGCCATCGAGGAGAACTCCGGCAGCGACCTGATGTCCTCCCCGAGCCTCACCGTCCTCGACGGCAAGACCGCCGTCATCAAGGTGGCCCAGCTCCTGCGCTACCCGCAGGCCTACGGTGACACCCAGTCGAACGTCGGCACCGCCTCCACGACCGGCCAGGGCGGCTCTTCCACCTCCGTCGCGATCACCGCCGGTACGCCCCAGGACTTCACCATCCAGGAAGTCGGCGTGACCCTCGAAGTCACCCCGACCGTCGCGGCCGACGACTCCATCGCGCTGAACCTCAAGCCGAAGGTGACCGAGTTCGAAGGCTTCGTCGAATACGGCGGCACCTCGATCGCGATCTCCGGCGCCGTCACGGTGTCCGTCCCCTCGGGCTTCTTCCAGCCGATCTTCAGCACCCGCGAAGTGACCACCGACGTGACCGTCTTCGACGGCGCCACGGTCGTCATCGGCGGCCTGACCCGCGAAGAAGTGAAGACCGTCGACGACAAGGTCCCGGTCCTCGGCTCCATCCCGCTCATCGGCGCGGCCTTCCGTTCCAGCGGCAAGACCATCCAGAAGAAGAGCCTGATGGTCTTCGTGACCGCCAACCTCGTCTCCCCGGGCGGCGCCACCCTGCGTAGCACCCATCCGGGCATGCGCGCCGGTTCGACCTTCTCGAACCCGACCCTCATCTCCCCGGGCGGCGCGGTCTACCGCGAGCCGATCGAAGTCGCCGCTCCGGTGGCTCCGGTCCCGGTCGTCACCGAGCCCGCGAAGTAAGCTCAGCAAGCGCTTCGCCCTGACAGGCCCGCCGTTCGGCGGGCCTGCTTTTTTCTCGATGCTCCGACCCCGTCGGACGACACTGTCGGCATGCGCTGGCTGCTGATCGACGGCTTCAACCTGGTCTTCCGGAGCCACTTCGCGATGGAGCGCTCGAACCTGCGCCGTCAGTCCGACCAGTTCCCGACGGGCGCCTTGCATGGCTGGATGAAGTCCCTGCTGGACCTGCGGGAAGGGGAGAAGCCGGACCGCTGCGCCGTCTTCTTCGACCTCGGAGGCTCGGAGCGCCACCTGGCCGCCCTGCCTGAGTACAAGGCCCAGCGCGACGACACGCCGGAGGAGATCGTCCAGCAGCTGCCCGAGATCAAGCGCCTCACCGGACTGCTGGGCTTCCAGGTCTTCGAACGGCGCGGCGTCGAAGCCGACGACCTGATCGCCACGGCCGTGCGCATCCTTTCCGCCGCCGGCGACGAATGCGTCATCGTGAGCGCCGACAAGGATTTCGGCCAGTGCGTCGGCGGGCCGGTCACGCAGCTGGCGCCGCCGCCGACCGCGAATCCCGCCTTGGGGTGGCGCCGCCTCGACCCGGCCGCGGTCACCGAGAAGTTCGGCGTCCCGCCGGCGCGCATCGCCGACTACCTCGCCCTCGTCGGCGATGCTTCCGACAATATCCCGGGCCTCAAGGGCGTCGGGCCGAAGACCGCCGTGAAATGGCTCACCGAATACGGCGACCTCGAGGGCGTCCTGGCCGCCGCCGACACCCTCCAGCCCGAGCGCTTCCGCGAGCAGGTGAAGGCCGAGGCGGAGCGGATCCGTGGGAATCTCCGGCTCGTCACGTTCCAGACCGACTTCGCCTTCGAGCCGGGCCAGCCCGTCGAGGAAGACGTCGCCGGCGTGGAGGCGTTCCTCGCCGAGATGGAGATGCATTCCACCTTGCGTCGATATCAGGCGAAGCACGGCCGGACGTCCGCCGCGCCGGCGCCGGCGCCGGCCGAGACGGCGAAGCCGAAGCCCAAGGCCAAGCCGTCGGCGGACGCGCAGCAAGGCGAGCTTTTCTAGCCAATAAAAAGGCCCGCCGGTGAGGGCGGGCCTTGTCGGGAAGATCAGGCGCGAGGCTTAGTTCTTCTTGTCGGCCTTCTTCTCGGCCTTGGGGGCCTCGAGGGCGACGGGCGCGGCGGCGGCCTGCTGCTGGCCGCGGATGGCGGCTTCGATCTGGTTCACTTCTTCCTGGTTGAGCAGGATGACGAACTTGGACTCGAGGACTTCGACCTCGTAATTGTGGGTGATCGAATAGCCGACGCTTTCGGCCATCTCCTTGTTGCCCTTGTTCAGGAGTTCCAAGGTCTGGTCCAGCTGGGTCTGGATGCGGGTCTTGTCTTCTTCCTTTTCGGCGCGCTTCAGCAGCTCGGTGAGCTGGATGACGGCGTCACGACGGGCCTGGAGGACCTTGGCGAACTGCTCGAACTGGACGACGAGGTCGAGGCCGCGGATTTCCGCGGTCTGGAGGAGACGACGGTCGCCGCGGACGACGAGCTGCTCTTCCTTGAAATCCTTGGAGGCGCGGGCCTTGGCGGCTTCTTCTTCGGAGACGATCGCGAAGAGGCGGAGGGCGGTGTTGACGAAGGTGGCCTGGCGGTTGGCGACGGCGGGGATGTTGAAGCCCCAGACCTTGGCGAACACGGCGTCCTTCTCGGCGAAATCCTTCACTTCGGCTTCGCCGACCTTGCTCAGGGCGTCGCGCTCGACGGTGGTGAGGGCGGACTGGATGCGCTGCTGGAGCTGCTGGATGCGGCCGAAGTGCTGGCCGAGGGTCTGCAGTTCCTGCTGGAAGCGGGCGAGGGAGCCTTGGTTGGAGATCGTCAGGACGACGCGGCCGAGGTTCTGGCCGAGCGGGAGAAGCTCGATGACCGGGCCCTTGGGGGCTTCGGCGGGAGCGGCGGGGGTTTCGGTGGCGGGCATGTCAGGGTTGGTTTGGGGGTGGGGTAAAAGGGCTTACTTCTTGTCGCCGGCCGGAGCGACCTTGGCCTCGATGGCCTTCTTCTCCTCTTCCGTGATCTGGACGGAGAGCTTGGCTTCGGAGGGGAGGGTGATGGCTTCGGAGTTGAAGTCGAAACCGCGGGCCTTCTTGAACTCGTCGAGGCTGTGGGTCAGTTCGTCCTGGATTTCCTTGATGGCCTTTTCGACCTTCTTCTTGTCGTCGTCCTTCGTCAGCTTGGGCTGGAGGTCGATGAGCTGCTGGAGCTGGGCCTTGGCGTCCGTGATGCGCTTGTAGGAGAGGCCGAAGGTCTCGACTTCGACCTGTCCGGAGATGGTGTCGCGGATCTGGAACTTCTTCTCGCCGGTGGAGATGATGGAGTCGGCCTTGAAGTCCTTGGCGGCGGAGATCTTGGTGAATTCCTCGTTGGAGATCGGGGTGGCGATCACGGCCTTGGTGGCGATGAACTGGTAGGGGCGCTCGATGCTGAAGCCGTTGTAGAGCTTGCCCATCGACTCGTTGTCGCCCTTGAGCTTGGCGCTCTTGGCGGCGATCTCGTGGCCGCGGGCCTCCTTCTCGGGGGTGGTGAGGGCGTTATCGAGGAAGATCTGGAGGCGCTTCAGTTCTTCGACCTGCTGGCTGAGGACCTGGATGTTCTTCTGGAAGTTGAGGCATTCCGCGATGCTCTTGCCGACCCAGACTTCCGCGAAGTAGGCCTTCTGCTCGGGCTTGCCGCCGGCGAGCTTGACCTCCGGAGCGGCGGCGGGCGCGGCGGCCTTGGTGTCGGCCGGCTTCGCTTCCTGAGCATTCAGGGAGACGCAGAGAGCAGCCAGGAGGAACGAGAACTTGTTCATGGGAGTGGGGAGGGAGGTTTGAACATAGGCAAAACCGCCCTTTGGACTACCAAAAAGTAGCCCCCTTCTCACTTTTTCGGCTTCTGCAGGGACTGCTCGATAATCTTGGCTAAATCGACCTTTTCGGCCTCTTTTTGAAGCCGTTCGTCGGCCAGGACGGCCCGGACTTTGGGATGGTCGATAAACCCTGTTAAGTCATTGTTATTCAATAACTCACGAACTTTTTTATCTTCCCAGGCCTGGTAGAGGGTGGGGTGGGCGGCCAAGGCCCGGATTTCCGGTTGGGCCATGAGCCGACGGCGGGCCTCCGGGTCGGCCATCAGTCGGCGCGTCTGTCGGATCAGGGTCCGCTGTTTGTCGGGGATGGGTGACCAATCCTTCAGGTCGGCCGTGAAGGGGGTGCCGGCCAGCTCATTCCGGACTGCCACCGTCCAGTGGTGCCGGCCGTCGCCGGGCTTCTCGAAGAGGTCGTAGACCGAAGCCACGGTCGCGAGCACGGCGACGCCGATCAGGAAGTACAGCAGGCCGGTCCAGCAGCCTACCAGCGCCCCGAGCACCGGGCTCTCGGCCTCCTTCTGGCCTTCCGGCTGCCGGCCAAGCCGCCAGAGCAGCGCGTAGCAGGCGAGGCCGGCGACGCAGGTGAGCGCCACCACCCCGGTGATGCCTCGGAGCATCCATGGGTAGGAAGTCCCTTCAAGGCAGGCATGACCCAGGTCCGAGCCGAAAAGCCAGCCGATCAGCTGGCCGGTCGCGAGCGCCGCCGGGCCCGCGAGCTGACGCATCGGGCCGCGGCGATAGCCGCGCCAGGCGCCGCGGACCATCAGCAACGCCAGGATGACGAGGGCGACCCAGAGGGACGGGGCGAGCGCGGTGTCGGTGGCCATCAGGATTCCCCGAGCACCTTGCGGATCGACGTTTCGCGCGCCTCGATGCTTTCGGCGAGCTTGAACTGCACCAGCGCGCGGCGGAGGTTATGGCCGGGATAGCGCACCTTGAAGTAGACGTCGCCGGCCAGATGGTCCGCGAGGAAGCGGATCCCGAGCTCGAGCGGGATCAGGTGCAGGCAGTCGAAGAGATGCCGGTGGTCGGCCTGGCTGAGGAAGTCCTGCGCATGGGCTTGGTAGCCCCTGTAGATCATGCTGAAAAGCTCGAGGTCGAAGACGACCGAGCCGAGTTCGGTGGCGTCCTCGCCGGCCGGATTGCACACCGACCGCGTCGCGTCGCCGATGTCGTAATGGACCAGGCCGGGCTGCACGGTGTCGAGGTCGACGATGCAGGTGCCCCGGCCGGTGGCCTCGTCGATCATGATGTTGCCGACCTTCGGGTCGCCGTGCGTGGTGCGCAGGGACAGGTCGCCGCGGATGCGCGCGTCCTCGAGCACGGAACAGCGCGCGCGGCGGGCTTCGACGAACCTGACCGCGCGCTTGGCCTCGAGCGAGGCGTTGAGACGCTCCTGGCCGGCCGAGGTGGCCAGGGCGGCGTCCATCTTGGCGAGGTAGCCCGGCGTGACGTGGAAGCCGGGCAGGGCGTACCCGAGCTTCTCGGCCGGGAGGTCGCTGACCATGCGGTGGAAATGGCCGAGCACGATGCCCGCCTCGTGGGCGTGCTCCGGGTTGCGCACCTTCTCGAAGGCGTGCGCGCTGGCGATCTGCGAGATCGCCCGCCAGAGGTCGCCGTCGGCGTCCGTCACCCAGTCCTCGCCGGACTTCGTCTGGATGATCTTCGGGAGCTGCCAGATGCGGTCGGCGCCCTCGGCCTCGGCCTCGAGCTTGGCGTGGCAATGGTCCGTGAGCACGCGCATGTTCTGCATGATCACCTCCGGGTTCGGGAACACCGACTTGCGGATGCGCTGCACGATGAAGCGTTGTTCCGAGAAGGTCGTCCGGAAGATCGCCAGGTAGGTGTCGTTGACGTTGCCCGAGCCGTAGGGCTCCACGGTCACGAGCCTTCCCTGGACGTCGAACTGGCGGGCGATTATGGCGGCTCGCATGGGGCTTTCGGGCTAATTTGCGGTTAGTTTCGAGGCTGGCGAGGGCATTCCCGCGTCGCCAAGGCTTGATTTTCGCCCCGGCCTCCTCATGTTCGTCCTTCCTCTGCGACGCCACCTTAGCTCAGCTGGTAGAGCATCTCATTCGTAATGAGAATGTCGCCGGTTCAAATCCGGCAGGTGGCTCCAGCGCAGGGGGCAATTTCTCCGTCGTCCGTTTGCCCGTCCGGGCTTTCCCTCCAACCTTCCCGCCATGAGTCGCGCCGAACATCCGCCACGCAGCCGGGACCTCTCCCGCCGCTACGACCGGAATTTCCGGGCGGATGACGCCTATCGCGCCACGTTGCCGGACATGCAGAACAAGGACGCCTCCCTGATCCAGGGCGCCAACGTCCCCATCCAGCACGTCGGCATCTCCGGCTTCCGCCTGCCGATGCTCGTCGCTTCCCGCGACGGCAAGCCGGTCTCGCTCGAGTGCACGGTCACCGGTTCGGTGTCCCTCGCGGCCGACCGCAAGGGCATCAACATGTCCCGCATCATGCGGACCTTCTACGAGTTCAAGGACCGCGTGCTTTCCCACGAGCTCCTCGAGGAGATCCTCATCCGCTACAAGAAGGACCTCGATTGCAGCCGCGCCCGCCTCATGGTCGAGCTCCGCTACCCGATCCTGCAGAAGTCCCTGCGCTCGGGCCTCGAGGGCTGGCAGTACTACCGCGCGGTGCTGGAAGGCACCATCGACGACCTCGATCGCCTGCGCCGCTACGTCCATTTCGACTTCGTCTACTCGTCCGCCTGCCCTTGCTCCGCCGAGCTCACCGAGCACGCCCGCGAGGAACGCTCCGCCTACGGGATCCCGCACTCCCAGCGCTCCAAGGCCCGCGTGGTCGCCGAGGTCTCGCCCGGTCGCGCCCTGTTCGTCGAGGACATGAAGGACCTCTGCCTCAAGGGCCTCCAGACCGAGACCCAGGTCATGGTGAAGCGCGAGGACGAGCAGGCCTTCGCCGAGCTCAACGGGGCCTATTCCAAGTTCGTCGAGGACGCCGCCCGCGTCGTCTACGAGCAGTTCGACGCCGATGCGCGGGTCCGCGACTTCGTCATCGCCTGCTCGCACCTGGAGTCCCTCCATTCCCATGATGCCGTCTCGGTCATCAATAAGGGCATGCCGAGCGGCCTTTCGGCGGATTTCAGCAATTTCAGAGACCTGATCTGCTAGTCGGCTGACGGCTTGCCCATCCGGGGTGGCCGTCATACGGTCACTTTCACGAGGGGGTAGCTCAGTTGGATCAGAGCAGCAGCCTTCTAAGCTGCGGGTCGCGGGTTCGAGTCCCGCCCTCCTCACCACTTTCCGGCCCGCCGCCCTTTCCGGGGCGGCGGGCCGTCCGTATGAGGGAGGCCTTGGCTTGCGGGCCGAAGCCCTTCCGACTACGCAAAGTCATGCAGATCCACGTCGCCCGGAATTCCGCCCAGCTCGGGGTTTTCTCGTCCGAAGAAATCCTCGCCGGCCTTGTCGCCGGACGTTTCGTCGCCGCCGACCTCGCCTGGCGCGAAGGGATGGCCGCGTGGACGCCGCTCGGCGAGTGGCCCGAATTCCGCGGCGTCGGCGTGCCGGCCTCGCCGAACCCGGTCGGCCCGCCGTCCGTCGAGACGCTGCCGGCCCCGGCATGGGAGCGCGGGTCGTCCTTCGCGAACTACGTCGCGACCATCAAGGAGGTCGCCCTCGACCCGGTGCGCACGTTCGCGAACCTGCGTCCCGGCGGCTTCGCCCGCCCGATCTCCTTCACCTACTGGTCGTTGGTGCCCGCCTGGTTCTGCGGCAGCGTCCTTTACGGCGGCGTCTTCGCCCTCATGGCGATGGCCGGCAAGCAAGTCTCGTCGACGGTGCTGCCGCGCGATGCTTTCGTGGCATGGATGCAGAACGTCGGGGCCGGCGGCGCCGCCCTCGCCGTCAGCGGCGCGCTGGCCTGCTTCTTCCTCCTGATGCCGCTCTTCAGCTTCGTCGGCGCCGCGTTCACCCACGTGCTGCTCCTGCCGTGGAAGCCCGCCGGCGGCTATGCCCAGACCTACCGGGCCGGCGCCTACGCCACCGCGGCTTTCCTGCCCTTCGCCTTCGTTCCTTGCCTTAACTACGTGGCGATGCCCTGGCAGATGGTGGCGATCATTATCGCCCATGCCCAGGTCCACCGGATCGCCTGGTGGAAGGTGCTGATCTCGCTCGTGGTGATGCCCTGCCTTTGCGTCTGCGGATTCTACGCCCTGCTGTTCGCCTCCTTCGCCGGCAAGTTCGCCCGCTGAACCTTTTTTATGCAGATCCACGTCGCCCGCAACTCCGCCCCGCTCGGGGTCTTTTCGCCCGAAGAAATCGCCGCCGGACTTTCTTCCGGTCGCTTCCATCCCGCCGACCTCGCCTGGCGCGACGGCATGCAGGCCTGGACGCCGCTCGGCGACTGGCCGGAGTTCCGTGCCGCCGGCGTGCCGGCGTCGCCGGGGACGCCGCTCGCGGCTACGCCGGCGGCTTCGCTGGTCCCCTGGGAGCAGGGCAAGTCGCTCGGGTCTTTCTTCGCGACGATCAAGCTGGCGCTCACGAACCCGGCGGCCCTCTCCGGCGGGCGTTACGCCTTCGGCGACTGGCTGCCCTACTGCTACCTCGGCGTCTTGTTCTCCCTGCCGTTCCAGCTGGTCGGGGCGCTGGCCTATGGCGACAAGAACGCCCAGGTCGCCGAATTCCTCCGTGGCCTCGGCGTGCCCGAGCTGGATAAGATGGCGGAGCAGCTGGCGCGCACGGAACCGACGCCTCCGGCCTTCATGGTCGTCGGCGCCGTCATGGGGCTGGCCATCGCGCCGCTCCTTTACGCCCTCTTCGGCGTGTTTCACTGGGTCGGTCAGCGCGTCTTCCGTTATCAGGTGCCGCTCGAGCGGACCGTGGCCGCCTCCCTGCTGGTCACCGCGCTGTTGGCGGTGCTCATGGCCCCGTTGCAGCTGCTCGGGTTCAGTTTCGCCGTGCAGATGGGCTTGAGCCTGCTGCTGCTCATCCCCGCGTGCGTGATCTACTACCGCGCCTTCGGCGCGGCGACGGGCGTGAACCCTTGGGTGCAGTTCGGCATCTCCTGCTTCGTCTGGTTCGTCCTGTGCTGCTGCTGTTGCGTCCTGCCGGCCATGCTGCTTTCGGGCGCGATGGCCAGCGCCGCCTTGCGCTGAACGGTGCTTCGCCTGATCCGCCGTCCCGCCTATCCCGGCGAGCTCAACCACGAGCTCGTCTGGCCGGCGGCGTTCCTCGGCGGCGCGGCCTTCGCCTGGGGCTGGTTCCTGTCCGGCCTGCAGCTGCCGCAATGCGTGTTCATGCGCATCACCGGGCTGCCGTGCCTGGGTTGCGGTGGCACGCGCTGTGCCCGCAATCTCGTCCACCTGGATTTCGGGCAGGCCTTCCTCTACCATCCGGGCTTCTTCGTCCTCGTGACCCTGGCGGCTCTTTGGACGATCCACTCGGCGATTTTCTGGCTGCGGCGCGACACGCTCCGCCTGCGGGTCGTCGTCGAGCCGGGCGCCTCCCGTCGGCTCCGCATCGCCTTCGTCGCCGTGCTCGTCGTCCATTGGGCGTGGCAGTGCTACTACCTGACGCGCTGACATGATCCGGAACCTTCTGCGTTTCCTCGGCTGGGTCTGCCTGCTCGTCCTGCTCTCGGCCGGGGTGTTGGGCCTGGTCTATGTCCTCTCCGAGCGGCCGCAAAGGATCGCCATCGAGCACCGCGTGCTGGACGCGGTCGACACGGTGCGCGAAGACGGCACGACCCCGCGCAAGGTCGTCGACGCCCTGGATCGGTTCGCCGACGGCACCGAGGCGGTGAAGGGCGACATCGTCCCGGCGCCGGCACCGGACCAGGACGCGACGGCCCCTTATGGCGAGCCGGGCGACCGCCTGGGACTCAAACGTCTCGTGAACCGGGGCTACTCGGTCGGCTACGACGACGCGCTGCCTTCCCCCCGCTGGTCCTCCTATCGCGTCTTCCCCTACAAGGACGTCCACCTCGAACGGCCTTCCTCCTTCAAGGTCGACGCGCGTACGGCGTCGCGCGTGACGACCGCCGAGTATGTCCGTTCGGGCTACGATCGCGGACACCTTTCTCCCAACTACGCGATCTCGGTCTGCTACGGCGAAGAGGCCCAGAAGGAGACGTTCCTGCTGAGCAACATCGTCCCGCAGCTGCACGCCCTCAACGCCGGCCTCTGGAAGGACATGGAACAGCGGATCATGAAGCGCTATGTCGAGCGCTACGGCACCGTCTGGGTCCAGGTCGGCCCGGTCTTCACGTCTCCACCGGCGAAGCAGGTTGGTCGTATCCCCGTCCCGTCGTCGTTCTGGATGGTGATCTCGGAATATGAGGAGTCCGCCCAAGGCATCCGCGCCATCGCCTATCTCGTACCGCACGAGGAGAAGTGGCGCGACGCCGAGCTGACACGCTACGTCGTCAGCATCCGGCGCGTCGAGGAGCTGACCGGGCTGGACTTCTTCCCGAAGCTGCCGAAGGCCGCGCAGGACCGTCTCGAATCAGCTCCCGCGCCGCGCGCCTGGTGACGGCAGTTCGCGGCGGAGGTCGGAAGCGTGGATCAGGCAGACGCAATCCGAGCCGTCGGCCGTCGGGAGCCACAGGATCGGCAGCTTCGGCCAGGCCCGGTGCATCGCCTGCTGCAGGCCGCCGACCTCGATGACGAGGATGCCGTGCGGCTTGAGCGTCTCCCGCGCCTGCGCGAGCAGCTTGCGGATGACGTCGAGGCCGTCCTTGCCGGAGACCAGCGAGCCTTTCGGCTCCTTCTTGAATTCGGCCGGCAGCCGGCGGTAGATGCCTTCCGGTTCGTAAGGCGGGTTGCTGAGGATCAGGTCGAACTTCGGCCCCTTGAGCAGAGCCGTCATCGTGTCCGTCTCATGCAGCGTCACGCGATTGGCCACCTTGTGGTCGGCGACGTTGAGGGCCGCGACCTCGAGGGCCTTCGCCGAAAGGTCGGTCGCGTGGACCTGCGCCTTCGGGAAGCGCTTCGCGAGCAGGATGGCGAGGCAGCCCGAGCCCGTGCAGACGTCGGCCACGGCGGTCACCTGGGCGACGGGCGGGAGCCACTGCGGGATGGCCTCGGGGATGAGCTCGACGAAATAGGAGCGCGGGATGATCACGCGTTCGTCGACGCGGAAGCGCAGGCCGCCGAGCCACGCTTCGCCGACGAGGTAGCCGGTGGGCACGCGGTCGAACACGCGGCGTTCGACCAGCGCGAGGAAGGCGCCCTTCTCCTTGGCGGTCAGGGCGCGTCCGAAGCAGGCAGGGAGCTTCTCCCAGGCGAGCCCGGTGGCGTGGCCCATGAGCGTCAGGGATTCCTCCTCCGCGTTCACGAAGCCCTGGCCGTGGGCGACGCCGGCCGACTTGAAGAGCCGGTTGGCGAAGCGTAAACAGTCACCGCCCGTTCTGAGGCGGGCGGTGGCGGCGGGGGTCGGGCGCGGCGGGGCGCTCATCGTCGGCGGCGGGGCCGCTTAGGTGAGCGGCGCGGCGGACCAGAGTTCCTTCGGGGTGCGTTCGAAGAAGTCCTCGAGGTACTTCGTCGTCGCGCCGCCCTGGCGGAAGGCCGGGTCCTTCATGATCGCGCGGCAGACCGGGATCGTGGTGTGGATGCCGCGGATGATGTACTCGCCGAGGGCGCGGTGCATTCGGTCCAGGGCTTTCTGGCGGGTCGCGCCGACCGAGATCAGCTTGGCCACCATGGAGTCGTAGAGGGGCGGGATGACGTAGCCCGAGTAGCAGTGCGAGTCGACGCGCACGCCGTGGCCGCCGGGCGTGTAGTACAGGCCGATGGTGCCGGGGCTCGGGGCGAAGTTGCGCGCCGGGTCTTCGGCGTTGATGCGGCACTCGATCGCGTGGCCGTTCATCTTGATGTCCTTCTGGGAGAGCTCGAGCTTCTCGCCGCAGGCGATGAGGATCTGGCGGCGGACGAGGTCGATGTCGGTGACTTCTTCGGTGACGCCGTGCTCCACCTGGATGCGCGTGTTCATCTCCATGAAGTAGAACTTGCCGTGCTTATCGACGAGGAACTCGATCGTGCCGGCGTTCTGGTAGCCGATGGTCTCGGCCAGCTTGACGGAGACCTTGCCCATCTCCTCGCGGAGCTTGGGGGTCAGGAACGGGGAGGGGGATTCCTCGATCAGTTTCTGGTGGCGACGCTGCACGGAGCAGTCGCGCTCGCCGAGGTGGATGACCTTGCCGTGTTCGTCGCCGAGGAGCTGGAACTCGATGTGCCGAGGCTGCTCGATGTATTTCTCGATGTAGACGCGGCCGTCGCCGAAGGCCTTCTCGGCTTCGGCGCGGGCGCTTTCGAATTCCTTGGGGAAGGCCGCGGCGTTGTGCACGATGCGCATGCCCTTGCCGCCGCCGCCGGCGACGGCCTTGACGATGACGGGGAAGCCGATGCGCTGGGCCTCCTTGATGGCCTCGCGCTGGTTGTCGACGGGACCGTCGGTGCCGGGCACGCAGGGCACCTTGGCGGCGGCGGCGGTCTGGCGGGCGACGGCCTTGTCGCCCATCTTGCGGATGACCTCGGGGCTCGGGCCGATGAACTTGATGTTGGCGGCGGCGCACTTCTCGGCGAAGCCGGCGCGCTCGGAAAGGAAGCCGTAGCCCGGGTGGATGGCGTCGACGTTGGTGATCTCGGCGGCCGAGATGATGCGATCCTCGCGCAGGTACGAATCCTTGCTCGGACCGGGCCCGATGCACACGGCTTCGTCGGCCAGCTGCACGTGCAGGGACTGTTCGTCGGCCTGGGAATAGACCGCGACGGTCTTGATGCCCAGCTCCCGGCAGGCGCGGATGACGCGAAGGGCGATTTCGCCGCGGTTGGCGATGAGGATCTTGTTCATGCTCGGAAGTCGGTGCTCAGCTGACCTTCACGCGGAAGAGAGGCTGGCCGAATTCGACCGAGGTGCCGTTGGCGACGAGGCACTCGACAACCGTGCCGGAGATCTCCGACTGGATCTCGTTCATCACCTTCATGGCCTCGATGATGCAGACGACGGAATCGGCCTTGATCGGGGAGCCCACGGTGACGAAGGGGGGGTTGTCCGGGGAAGGGGTGGCGTAATAGGTGCCGACCATCGGGGAGGTGACCAGCTTGATGCTGGGGTCCGCGGCGGCCGGGGCAGCCGGGGCAGGGGCGGCGGCCACGGGGGCCGGAGCCGCCGCCACGGGGGCGGGGGCAGCCGCCGCAGGGGCGGCCGGGGCGGCGATCGGGGCACGACCGGGGAGGTCGCGCTTGATGCGCAGCTTGAAGTCCTGGTCCTGGATCTCGAACTCGGAAAGGTCCGACTTCTTCATCAAATCCACGACTTGTTTAATCTTAATTAGGTCCAAGGTAATGTCCTCCGTGAGGGGGTGTCCTTCTCTGATACAGGGTATCAGGGGGGTAAATCAACCCCTCATTCCTGAATTCCGTCAGGAATCTTACCTAAAGTGCTGTCCTTCTTAGACTTAATGATATCTTTGAGGGTTGGAATCGCGTTGGTTTCAGGCTTAGAAATAGGCCCTTTTAGCTTGATTTTCGTTAAGCTGATCAAGGCGCGATTAAGGTTGAGGATTTCCAGGGGGTTGAACCCCCCTTTACGGGGTAAAGAGAAGTCCCCCTCGAAGTCCAAAGTGGAGGTCTGGAGGTCGATTTCACCGGTCAGGTCGAGGCGCGCCTGGGGGCCGGTGATGGCCAGATCCGGGAAGTAGGCCCGCCCGCCCAGACAGCCGAAAGTGCCCTTGGCCTGGCTGAGTTCGTAGGTCGTGGCGCCGACCCCGAGGGCTTCCAAGACCTTGGAGATGTCCCCGAGGAGTCGCACCTTCTTCAATTCCGGGTCGGTCAGGGCGTAGCGGCCAAGTCCCTTCAGTTGGCGAGGCTGCTCCAGGTCGAGGTGGCCGGCAAAGTCGAGGTCCAGCCGGCCGGCCGAGGCCGCCTTCGCGGCGGGCGGGGCGGTTTTATCCGGCGACGAGGCGCTCAGGTCATCGAGCAGCTGGCCGACCTGCGCGGGGTCGCACCCCTTCAGTCCTAGCGCGATCTTGGTCCGGCGCAACGGGTCGCCGTCCAGCGTCAGCCGTGCTTCGCCGCCGGCGAGTCCGAGCTGCGCGCGCACCCGCATGCCTCCGTCGATGTTCTCGGTGCTGGCTTCGAGGCCGCGGCCGGCGACGCCCCAGGCGGTGAAGTCGCCGGCGCAGGCGATCGACGTCTGCACCTCCGGGCCCTTGGCCCCCGGCCTCAGCAGCAAGGTGAACCGGTGGTCTGCCGGCAGTTCGAGGCCGCGCAGCGCTTCGCCGAAATCCTTGCCGGCGCAACGGGCGGCGATCCAAGGCTGGAGGTTGCCTTCGGCGCGGACGACCGGTCCGGCCAGCGCGAGCGGCTTGGACCAGTCCCAGGTGGCCGAACCTTCGACGCTGCCGCCGGCCGGGGAGTCGCCGCCTTCCAGCCGATGCAGGCCGATGAAGGTCTGTTGCGCGTCGGCGGCGACCGAGACTTCGACATGGCGGAACGGCGCGCCCATGAAGTCGAACCGGTTCAGCAGGACGCGGCCTCGCGTCACGCTGGTCGGGGCTCCCCAGTGGCCATCGACGTCGATGAACGCGTAAGGACGTTCGCGTACCAGGAAAAGCCGCCACAGCGAGACCCACCATTCGCCGAGCACGCGGTCGAGGCTGCCCGGCGCGAGCTCCCCGTTCAGGTGCAGCATGAACGCGCCGCCGGCCTTGAGCTCGCAGTCGGCCGTGCCGGTGACCGTCGCGAGCCGCAGGTCGCGCAGGCGCAACGGGTCCGGCGAGCGGGCCGCGTCGAAATCGAAGCGCGTGCGCAAGGGCAGCGCCTTGTCCGGGGAGATCGCTTCCGCCGACAGGCCGAGCCCGCGGAAACCGGCGAGCGCGACCTCGCCGGAAGCCCGGCCGAGCCCGCCTTGCGCGGAGAGGTCCGCCGTCACGTCGCGCGCCAGCACCTCGCCGCGCAGGTCGATGCCCGCGGATTGGAGAAGGGCGCCGACGTCAGGCAGCGCGGCGATCTCCGCGCCCGCGAGGCTCGCGTGGTCGACCCGGAGCCGGGCGGCTCCGTCGCGCCGGAGCAGCACCGAGCCGTCGGCCGACGAGGCCGCGGAATGGAGACGGAAGGCGATCCGCTGGCCGTCCGCGACCGGTTGCGCCCGCAAGGTCGCCCGCGTCAGCTCCGCGCCGGCGAAACGGGCCTGCGCCAGCGCCGCCTCGGCGACCGTGTCCTCGAGCCGGCCTTTGCCGCGCACCCGCAGTTCCACGCGGGCGGCGGTGACGGCCCGCCAGGCGATCTCCTGGGCGCCGCCATCGAGACGCCATTCCTTCACGCTTCCGTCCGCCGCGAGCCCGAGCCGGCCGCGCAGGTTGAGGCCGCGGACCTGGATGAGCCCGAGCCCGTCGTCGGACCAGTCGTTGCCCAGCACGGCCTGGCCGGTCAGTTCGGCGCTGCCGTCGCTGCTGCCTTGGCAACGCAGCGAGACCGAGGCGCCGCCGGAGCGTTCGGCCACGTCCACCGCCGTCTCGAGGGCGGCGAAGGCCTCGGCCAGCCGCCGCGCGAGGGGGAGGGATTCCGTCGGGCCGGCTTTGGGCCGGAGCAGGTCGGCGGGCGCTTCGCCCGAGAGATGGCACGTGATCTTGCCGCCGCGCGCCTGGAGCGAGCGCAGGTTGAACCAGCGTCCTTCCTTGGTGATGTCGACGGTGAGGGTGTCGACCAACGGGCGCCGCACGCCGCCCCGGGCGACGGAGGCCGGGCACCAGAGCTTCGCCCCGGAGAGGCGCAGTTGCGTGGGATCGGCCTGGCCCGCCAGCAGGCGGGCGGGGTTGAGCGCGATCTCGACGCGCGCCGCCGTGAAGATGTCGCCGGTGAGGCCGTCGACGCCGAGCGTGAGGTCGTCGGCGGCGAGCGTGAGGTCGGGCAGCACCCAATAATGACGGGCCTGCAGGCGGAGGCCATGTTCCGCGAGCCGCGCGGCGAGCCGTTCGGTCAGGAAGTCCGGCAGCTTCGTCGGCTGGTCGAGGCCGGCGATCCAGCCCAACGTCAGCAGCACCGGCAGCAGCAGGAGCAGGCACGTGTTCGTCAGCCCGCGCAGGAAACGGCGGAAGGGCGAGATGGCCGGCCGCGGTTTCATCTGCCGGTCTCGGCCAGCAGCGGGGTCAGCACCTCGGCGAGGCCGGCTTCCAGGAGGAAGTCGTCCTCATCGGCTTCGTCCCGCATGAGCAGGGAACGGGTGTTGAAGGGCGCCGAGCAGAGGTAGGTGCGGAAGGTCTCGCTCGCGGCGCCGCCGCCGGTCGCGGCCTGGTCGGTCACGCGGAGCTCGTATTTCCAGCCGCCGGCGCCGACGTCACGACCGGGGAATTCGGCGGCGCGGACTTCGGCGAGGAAGGTCGCGAGGCGGCGCGCGTTGGCGGGATCGAGCCGGCCGGAGCCGGCCCAGTTGCCGTCGGGGCCGAGGCGCGCCTCGCCGAGGACCTTGCCGTCGCCGCGCGCGGTCAGGCGCAGGCCGCTCACGCGCGCGCCTTGCGGCAGTTCCGCCACGGTCCGCTTGCGCCAGGCCTGGGGCTCGACGTTCTGCTGGCCGCCGTCGAGCAGCGAGACGTCGCAGACGGCCGCGAGCGGCGAGCCTTTGGCGTGGACGACGCGGGTGCCGGCGCCTTTGTCCGGGTCGTCCGTGAAGGTGAGAAGGATGCGGTCGGCGCCGAACTCGAGCTCGAGCGTCTGCACGGAGGTCGTGCCCGGATTGGCCAGCGCCATCACGGCCGGGACGCTCGCGCCGCCGGCGGCTTTGCGCCGCGTCGCCCGGAGCTGCGCGACGGCGTCGAGGAAGCGCGCGACGATCTTCGCGTCGGCTTCGCGGCGCTTCGTGGCGGTGGAGCCGGGCGCGACGGGGATCTCCCAGCGGGCGTCGGCCGCGGCCCCTTCGAGCCGATGCAGCGTGATGGTGCGGCCGCCGGCGGCGATCGTGAAGCCGGTGACCAGGGCGGGGTCGAAGTCGGCGGGGCGGGTGGCGGCGAGCGTCTCGCGGACCGCGAACCAATCGGCGAGGAGGCGCGCCTCGACGAGGAAGACGGAGCTGTTCTCCTCCAGCTTGGCGCAGAGCAAGGTGGGCTGGCCGGGCGCGGCGTTGCCGACCAGCAGCACCTGGCGCCGCGAATTGCCTTCGAGCGCGAGGCGCAGGGTCGGCGTCGTCAGGCCGGTGACGTCGTCCGGCAGGACGACGAACCGGCTGGCCCGCAGGTTGGTCAGGTCGGCGACCGCGCGGGCGGTCGCATCCGCGTCGGCCAGCGCGTCGTACGGCGTCTCGAAGCGCCATTCCGGCAGCTGCACGCGCCGCCCGACGCGGGGGCGGGCCTCGGAGATGAGCGCGGTCACGGTCTCACCGTCCTTGGCGCGGTGGCGCACGGAGACGGCGCGCGCCTCGAAATCGGCGATCTCGAAGATCTTGTCGACCCGGTAGGTCTCCGGCTTGGCGGCGAGCGCGGCGGCCATGGCCTCGGGCAGGGGGATGATGCGCTTGCCGTCCTCGGTGAGCAGGAAGTGGTGACGGGTGGAGGGCTGCACGCCGATCCGGGCCTCCACGGTGGCGCCGGTCTCCGCCGTGACCTTCAGGGTCCAGCGCGGCGCGTCGAGCCCGTAGTCCTTGAGGTTCGAGCCGTTGGCCTTCGCTTCGGCGGCGTCGAAGCCGGCCTCGGTGCTGACGAAGCGGAGCTCGTCGAGCAGGCGCTGCACCGACCAGATGTTCGCGGGCCAGTCGAAAGGCTCGGACAGCCGCCACGCGGAGTTGCGCTTCTCGAGCACGATGCGCTCGGGGCCTTCGCTCAGGATCAGCTTCGCCGGGGTCGACGGGAACAGCTGCGTCTGGCCGACGGCGGCCGGCTGATGCCCCGACGTGGCCTTCCAGAGAAGGCCGAAGGCGATCAGGTTGGCGGCCAGCAGGATGACGGTGGTGCGGGAAATCCGCATGAGCACGTCAACTTCTGCGACGCCACACGGAAACCGCAAGCCCGACTGCGAGGACGGCCAGCGGAATCGCCGCGAAACGGAGGGCCAGGGCCCAGAAGTCGGCGGCCGTGGCGTTGAGCTGATATTCGCCCTCGGTCCGGGCCGGCAAGGAGATCGCCCGGTCGCGGTCGGTGAGCCAGGCGGCGCATTGCGTGACGAAGGCGCGGTTGCCTCCGCGGTTGAGCCGCTGGTTGGCCGCGATCTGCGACGTGCCGACCACGACCAGGCGGCCGCCGGCGCCGCCGACGCCCTTGCGGATGCCGGTGGCGCGTTCCGCCGCGGCGGCCACGCAGACCGGGCCGGGCTGGTCGCGGTCGGCGTCGAAGCGCACGGGCAGGCGCACGAAGTCGGTCTCGCCCCAGGCGGCGTCGGAAGAGAAGACGAGCTGCCAGACGCCGAGGGTGCTGTCCGGCGCGCTGCCTTCGTCGAACCGCGCGGGGCGCATCCGCGACGCGATGAGCGGAAGGTTCTGCTCCTTGAGGACCTTGGTGAGCGGATGCTCCTTGTCCTCGAGGCGGATCAGGGCGATGTCGCCGTCCGGATAGAGCCGGGAAGGATCGGGCTCCTGGAGGAGGGCGTCGGGCGAGAAGATCGCCCAGTCCGCCAGCGTCGGCTCGAGCCCATGGTCGCGGCCCGGATCCAGCAGCGCGAGCACGCGGCCGTTGCGCTCGTAGAGGTAGTTCTTGAGCCGGCTGTTCTCGGCGGCGGAGAAGGGCGTGAGCGGGCCGGCGATCAGGACCATCGCCGCGTCGCGCGGGACTTCCGCGACCGTGGAGAGGTTGAGCGACCGGACCTCGAAGTTGCGGTTCCGCAGCTGGCGCGAGAGCAGCGACATCCCGCGCTCCGGCAAGGCGTCCTCGAGGCCGAGCTCGCCGTGGCCGGTGGTGACGTAGCAGACGGCGGCCTTGTCCTCGGTGACCTCGATCAGCGCCGCGGTCACGGCCTCCTCGCCGCGGAAGCCGCCGTCCTTGGTCACGAGCTCGCGGTAGCTGACGTACTTGGCGCGGGAGCCGCAGCTGAGGACGAGCGCGACCGAGGCGTCCGGCGCCCCGTGGCGCGCCGCCAGCTCGGAAAGGAGCGCGGCGTTACGGCCGCCGCCGGCGAGTTCGACCGAGAACCAGGCGGGCCCGTGCCGGCCCGATTCCACGACATAGGAATCGAGCAGCTTCAGCAGGCGGGCGCGGATGACCTGCGCGGGCTCGGAAGGCTCGTTGGTGATGAGCACCGCCTTGACCCAGCCTTGGTTGCGGCCGACGCCGACGGGGCTCCGCCGGCCCGCGGCCCGCACCGTCTCGGCGGATTCGGGCGCGAGCGAGTGCCGGCGGTCGGCGGTGATGTCATGCCGCAGGCGGAACTCCGGCAAGGAGGCCAGGAAGTTCACGACCAACGCGAGCGCGATCGCGAGCAGCGCCTGCGTCAGGCGGTTGAGCCGGCGGATGGGCCGGACGGAACCGAAATCGTCGCGGATCGGCGCCATGTCACTCCTGTCCCTCCACGGACAGCACCGCCAGGCCCAGGCAGAGGAGGGTGCCGGTCCCGTACAGCACGATCGGGCGGGAATCCAGGATGCCGGCGGCGAAATCCTGCAGGTGGCCGAACGTGCGCAGGTGGGCGGCGGGTTCGCGCAGCCAGCCGAGCCACTCCCAGCTCTCGATCGGCAGGGACTCCATCGCGCCGCCCGCGGCGGTCATGGCGAGGAGGCTGATGAACGCGAGCAACGCCGCGAGCGCCGACGAGCGCGTGACGCAGCTGCAGAGGATGCCGATGGCGACGTGCAGCAGGCCGCTGACGGCGATGAAGCACAGGCCGCCCCAGAGGACCGAAGGGTCGCCGAGGCGCGCGTCCCCCGGCGTGCCGAGACGTTGCACGGTGAGGAAGGGGAAGAGCGTGAACAGCAGCCAGAAGACGACCCAGACGACCCAGGTCGCCAGGAACTTCGCCCAGACGACCGCCGTGGCGCTCGCCGGCGTGGTGAGCAGCGCGGCCAGCGTCCCCGAACGGCGTTCCTCGGCGAAGGTGCGCATGGTGAGCAGCGGCAGCACGCAGAGCAGCGGCAGCCAGAAGAACCAGAGCGTGGACTCGACGGGCGTGCGGTCGGCCGGTCCGCGGCTCGCCTCGACGAGCGCGAAGAAGTGGATGCCGCCCATGAGCGCGAGGAACAGGCCGGCCGCGGCCCAGGTGTTGCCCGAGAGGGCGGCGGAGCGCAGTTCGTGCGCGAGGAGCGTGCGGAAGTGACGCATCAGGGACGACGGGGTTCTCCCGGGGCGCGCCGCGTCGCGGCGAGGAAGATGTCTTCGAGGCCGAAGCGGTCCTCGGCGATCGCGCGCAACGTCAGCCCGGCCGCGATCAGCGCGCCGGCGAGGGTCTCGCGCGCCGGCGAACCGACGGGCAGGCCCACCCGGAAGGTGTTCCAGCCGTCGGCGGAGGGCAGGGCGGCGACGGTCGCCGCCGGCTCGGTCGCGCGGCAGGCGGCGAGCAGCGCGGCTTCGTCCGCGCGCGTCACGACCGTGAAGGTGGCCTCGGGCAGGAGCTCGCGGCGGAGGTCCTCGGTGCGGCCCTGCGCCACGAGCCGGCCGCGGTTGATGATGACGACCTTGTCGCAGACCTGCTCGACCTCATGGAGGATATGGCTCGAGATCAGCACGGCCATCTTGCCGCGCAGCGAGCGGATCAGGTCGCGGATGCCGAGGATCTGGTGCGGGTCCAGCCCGATGGTCGGCTCGTCCAGGATGACCACGCGCGGTTCGGCGAGCAACGCGTCCGCGATGCCGACGCGCTGACGGAAGCCCTTCGAGAGCTGGCCGATCAGCCGGCCGGCGGCGCGGCGGGTGAGGTCGCAGTCATCCATGACCTTGCGGACCCGTTCGTCCACCCGCGCCGGGTCGACGTCCTTGAGCCGGGCGCGCAACGTCAGGTATTCCTCCACGCGCAGGTCCTCGGGCAGGGGGTTGTTCTCCGGCATGTAGGCCAGGTGGCGCTTGGCCCCGGCCGGGTCGAGCGCCACGGACACGCCCCAGATCGAGGCCCGGCCCGACGTCCCGGACATGGTCCCGGAGAGGATCCGCATGGTGGTCGACTTGCCCGCGCCGTTCGGCCCCAGGAAGCCGACGATCTCTCCGGGCGCCACGGAGAAGCTGAGGTCCTCCACGGCGGTCAGGGATCCGTAGCGCTTGGTGAGTTTTTCCGCCACGACGGCGGCTTCCGGCAAGGGCGCAGCTTCGTTCATGGGTCGGACTCCGGTGGGATGGGATGCGCCTCGTCCGCACCATGCGGACGGGTCACCAGAAGACACGCCGAACACCCATTATTGGCAAGGACAATAGAGGTCGCGGACCGAGGTCCCGCTTGCGGTTTGCCGCGGCTTGGGCGGTAATGGCCGCACCCCGCCCCGACCATGTCTCCCCGCCCCGCCTCCTTGCTCGTGCTGGCGTTCGCCGCCGTCCTGCTCGCCGACCCCAAGCCGACCGCCGTCCGCGAGCCGGGCGAAGATGTCGACGCCGCCGCGGTGCGCACGCGTCCGGGCCTCGCGCCCGGCGCCGCCTTGCTCTTCAACGGCTGGGGCGTGACGCCGGCCGGCACGCACGTGCCCAGCGGCGACATGGCCCTGCGCATGGTGATCGCGCCGGACAAGAAGGCCGTGCTGGCCGTGAGCGCCGGCTACAACCAGCAGGGCGTGACGATCGTCGCCCTCGACGAGCCGCGGACCTCGCGGTTCCACCCGCTGAAGGAAGCCTTCAACGGCCTGGCGTTCAGTCCGGCCGGCGACCGTTTCTACGTCAGCGGCGGCGACACGGGCGTGATCCATGTCTTCGACTACAAGGACGGCCAGGCGACCTATGTGCGCGAGGTGAAGCCCAACCCGGCCGGCCGCGCGGTCTTCCTCGCCGGCCTCGCCGTGCACCCGGGGACGGGCGCCCTCTACGTCTGCAACGAAGGCGGCCATGAGCTCTGGAAGCTCGCGCCGGACACCCTCCTGCTCGAGAAGTCCGTCGCGGTCGGGCAGCACCCCCACTCGGTCGCCCTGGGCGGCGACGGCAAGCATCTCTACGTCACGAACTGGGGCAGCCGCAGCGTCAGCATCGTCGAACTCGCCCAGCACCAGCGCGTCCGCGACATCACGGTCGGCATCCGCCCCAACGACCTGGCGCTCGCCCCGGACGGCCGCCTCTTCGTGGCGTGCTCCGGCGACAACTCCGTCCACGTCATCCAGACCGGCCAGCTCGAGAAACCGGGCGAGGCCGCCGGCCCGACCCGCCGCCTCTGGGAAGGCGCCCGCGAGGTGATCGTGACGTCGCTCTACCCCCAGTCGCCGGAAGGCAGCACGCCTTGCGGCCTCGCGATCTCGCCCGACGGCAAGACGCTCTTCGTCGCCAACGCCGACAACAACTCGGTGATGGTGGCCGACATCTCCGGCGACCTGATGGAGGAGGCGCAGGATCGCGGCGAGAAGATCGCCCTGGTCAACGGCTTCATCCCGACGGGCTGGTATCCGACGGCGGTCGCCGTGTCGCCCGACAACAAGTTCCTCCTCGTCGCCAACGGCAAGGGGCTGACGTCGCGCGCGAGCTTCCCGGCCCAGAGCCCCAAGCCGAACAAGCTGCACACCGGCCTCACCTTCGACCACCCCGGCAAGACCTTCGCGGGCGCGATCTCGTTCGTCGCCAAGCCGGACGCCAAGCAGATGGTCGCCTACACGCGGCAGGTCCGCCTCAACTCCCCGTTCAACCCCGCGCAGCTGCGCGCGGCCTCCCTGCCGAGCGACTCCGTCATCCCTTCGAAGGTCGGCGAGCCCTGCCCGATCAAGCACGTGCTCTACATCATCAAGGAGAACCGCACGTATGACCAGGTCCTCGGCGACATGAAGGACGCGACGGGCAAGCCGATCGGCAACGGCGACCCGAAGCTCACGATGTACGGCGAGAAGGTCACCCCGAACCATCACCAGCTCGCCCGCGACTACGCGTTGCTCGACAACCTCTATTGCAACAGCGAGGTGAGCGTCGACGGCCATAGCTGGACCGACGCCGCGATGGCGACGGATTTCAACCAGCGCTCCTGGATCATGTCCTATTCCGCGCACGGCAAGCTGTTCGGCAACGACGAGATGGAGACGCCGGCCAACGGCTATCTGTGGGACCTCTGCCGGCGCCACGGGGTCAGCTACCGCAACTACGGCGAGGGCGCGCAGCGCGTGCCTTCCGAGAACCGCGGCACCTGGAAGCGTTCCGCCCGCAACAAGAGCTCGCGCGACATGGACCTGGTGCAGAACTGGATCGACGACCTGCATGCGGCCGAGAAGGCCGGCGACCTGCCGCGCTTCACGATCATGTCCCTCGGCGAGGACCATACCACCGGCACGACCCCCGGTTCCTTCACCCCCGAGGCCTGCGTGGGCAGCAACGACCTCGCCCTCGGCCGCATCGTCGAGGCGGCCAGCCGCAGCAAGTATTGGAAGGAGATGGCGATCTTCGTCATCGAGGACGACACCCAGAACGGCCCCGACCACGTCGACGCGCACCGCACCATCGGCTACGTCATCAGCCCCTGGTGCAAGCGCGGCGTCGTCGACAGCACCCTCTACACGCAGGCCAGCATGATCCGCACGATGGAGCTGATCCTCGGGCTGCCGCCGCTCACGCAGTATGACGCCGGCGCGACTCCGATGTTCGGCCTCTTCGCCAAGGAAGCCGTGCTGACGCCCTATGTCCCGCTCATGCCCCAGGTCGACCTGCAGGCCAAGAACACCAAGAAGAGCGCCTTCTGGGAGCGCTCCGAGAAGATGAACTTCACGGAATACGACCGGGCGCCCGAGGATGAGCTGAACCGCATCCTCTGGGCCGTCGCCCGCCCCGGCGAACCCTACCCGGCCCCGATCCATCGCGCCATCTTCACGCAGCCGCTGGAGAAGTGACCGGCGCGGACAGGCACGAAAAAGCCCCGGGTCCGCCGGGGCCTTGCTTCGCCGCTCTCGGCCGGCCTACTTGGCGGCCGGCGCGGCGGGGGCGACGAGCGCGGGTTCGGACTGCACGAGCGCTTCCTTGTCGGACTTCCAGACGTGGCTGGCGCGGAGCTTCTTGTCCATGGCGTTGAGCCACTTGGTGGCCTCGGCGGCGTCGCCCTTGGCGACGGCCACGTTGGCGAGGGTCAGCATCGCGAAGCCGCGGAGCGTCTCGGGGGCGTTGACGTCGTCGGCGACGGCGGCGACGGCCTTGTCCGCGCCGGCGACGCCGGTGTCGAGTCCGCAGAGGGCCGAATAGAGGCGGGCGCGGGTGGCCAGGGCGGCGACGGCCGGGCTCTTGCCGGCGAGGCCGGCCAGGCGGTTGGCTTCGTCATAGGCCTTGGCGGCCTCGGCGAGCTTGCCGTTCTTCTTGAGGTCGTCGGCGACGTCGATCATGGCGACGGCGGCGAGGGTCTCGCCCGGATGGGCGGCGGCGAAGGCGCGCCGGGCGGCTTCGTCCTGGCAGGCGGTGTATTCTTCGCCGAGGGCCTCGCGGCGGCTTTCGTTCCAGAAGAAGTAGGCGAGGTAGGCCAGGATGCCCACGACGACGGCGAAGGTGCCCTTGACGATGACGTCCTTGTTGCGCTCCCAGAACAGCCACAGGCGATCCTCGGTGTCCGCGTTGACGAAATCCTCGTCGACGACCACGAGATTACGGTCGTCGCCGGCCGGGGGCTGCTTGTTGGAACGGTCTTCAGGCATGGGGGGTCAACCCTTGGCAAAGGACCGATTGTGTCAACCCCCGCCTCCCCCGCCTACGGGCTTGTCCCCGCCCCCGGGAGGGTAAGTATGGGCGGACACATGAGCGCCTCCGCCGCCGTCCTTTCGCTCCTCCAGGCCGCCCAGGGCAAAGGGCAGATTTCCGCCGCCAGCCTCGCCAACGCCGGGGATTGGCTCCGTTCGGGGGCCCTGCCGGCCGAGGCGATCGCCGCCTTGCGCGACCTCTGCGACCGCGGGGCGTGGGCCGAGCTCGAGGATCGTTTCTACAAGGGCATCGCCTTCGGCACCGGCGGCATGCGGGGCCGCACCGTGGGCCGGGTCTCCGCCGCCAATGAGCTCGACGCCCAAGGGCTCCCTGTCCGCGCCGCCATCGGTTCGGCCTGCCTCAACGACGTCAACGTGCTTCGCGCCGTGATCGGCCTGTGGAGGCACGTCTCGGCGACCCAGCCGGGCGCCCGCCTCGTGGTCGCCCACGACGTCCGCCATTTCTCCCGCCATTTCGCCGAGCTCATCGCCGGCGCCTGGACCGAGCTCGGCGGCGAGGCCTACCTGTTCGTCGGCGCGCGTTCGACCCCGCAGCTGAGCTTCACGGTCCGCCATCTCGGCGCCCACGCCGGCGTGGTCATCACCGCGAGCCACAACCCCTCCCACGACAACGGCTTCAAGTGCTGCCTCGGCGACGGCGGCCAGGTGCTCCCGCCGCACGACGCCGCGATCGTCGCCGAAGTCGGCAAGCTCGGTCCCGCCGATGTCGCGCCCTACCTCGAGAAGGACCTCGCCCGCGTCCTCACGGTGCCCGCCGCCGCGGAAGACGCCTACCTCGCCCGCCTCGCCGGCGTCGTCCTCGATCCCGAGGTGATCTCGCGCCACACGCCGAAGGTCGTCTACACGAACGTCCACGGCACGGGCGACGTCATGGTGGTCCCGGCCTTGCGCCGCGTGGGGATCGATCCGCACGTCGTCGAGGAGCAGCGCGAGCACGACGGCCGTTTCCCCACCGTCGCCTCCCCGAACCCCGAGAACGCCAGCACCTTCGCCCTCGCGCTGAAGCTCGCCGACGAGATCGGCGCCGACCTCATCCTCGCGACCGACCCCGACTCGGACCGCGTCGGCGTCGCCTGTCCGTCGCCCGCCGGCGGCCACCGCCTGCTCAACGGCAACGAAGTCGCCGCCCTGCTGACCGAGTTCCGCATCTCCTCCCTGAAGGACGCGGGCATCCTGCCCGAAGGTCCCTGCCCGAACGCGGCCGTGGTGAAGTCCTTGGTCACGACCCCGCTCGTCGCCGCCATCTGCGCCCGCCATGGCGTCCGCTGCGTCGAGACCCTCGTCGGCTTCAAGTGGATCGCCCGCAAGCTCGAGAAATGGAGCCACCGCCTGGCCGAAGGCGCCGGGGCCGAGGCCGCGGCGCTCCCGCTGCGTCGCCGCGCCCCGCTCGCGCTCCGTCATTCCGCGCTCTTCCTGCTCGGCGCCGAGGAAAGCTACGGCTATCTCGCCGACGACGCCGTCCGCGACAAGGACGCCAACGCGACGGTGGTCATGCTCTGCGAGTTCGCCGCGTTGCTCCGCTCGCGCGGCCGCACGCTGCTCGACGCGCTCGACGTGCTGCACCTCAGCCATGGCGCCCACCACGAGGACCTGCTGAACCTTTCCTTCGAAGGCGCCGAGGGCGCCGCCTGCATCCGCCGCATCGTCGCCTCGTGGCGCGCGACGCCGCCGGCCGTCGTCGACGGCTCCAAGGTCGTCCGCGTCACCGATTACGAACGCGACAAGGTGCTCGACGCCGAAGGCGACCGCGTGCCGCCGGAGGAATTCATCCTCGCCGAGCTGGCCGACGGCCGGCGCATCGCCGTCCGCGCTTCCGGCACCGAGCCCAAGGCGAAGTTCTACTCGTTCGCGAAGGCGGCGGTCGCCGACGCCGACGACCTGCCCGCCGCCCGCGAACGCGCCCGCAAGTCCGCCCTCGCGCTGCGCGCCTGGCTCGAGGCCGACGCCAAGCGTCGCGCCAAATGACCTGATCATGAAGACCCTGCCCTCGCTCTCCCTCCTCCTGCTCGCCGGCTGCGCCAGCCCGCTCGGCGACCGCTCGTTCGTCACCGAGAAGACGCCCGCCGCGGCGGCCCTCTCCGGCCAGTCGGCCGCCCAAGGTACGCTCGAGGACCGCGTCCGCGCGGCCAACGAGAAGAACGACCAGCGGCTCCTCAAGGGCGACTGGCGCGCGGCCAAGCCGGCCGTGGGCCCGCAGCCGTAAGGCCTACCTGGCCTTGGGCTTCAGCGGCAGCTTGAGGCCCATCTGGGCGTCGAGGTACGTCGCGAGCTGGTCGACCAAGGCCGCCGCGAACTTGCGCCGGCTGGCGTCGGTGTCGCGCACGCCCTTGGAGTGGCTCTCGATCTGCAGTCCCGCGAAACCGGTGCCCGGCGCGGTGTGGGTGCGGACGTTGTAGCCGCCGTTGAAGTACGGTTCGCCGGGCACGGGCTTGCCGAGGCTGGGCGTGGCCGGGAAGCCGGCCTTCTCCATCAGCGCGCCGAAGCTCTGCGGCCCGTGCAGGAGCGCGGGGTAGGCGGACGGATTCTTCAGCGCGAACAACTGCAGCGTCCCTTTCTTGATGAACTCGGGCTTCGCGAGCTCGGCGTCCGGCAGGCCGAACTCCTCGCGATCGTGGGCGTAGCCGAGTTCGAGCCGGGCGTCCGCGTGCCCGTGGCCGTGCAGGTCGATGTAGAACCCTTGGCCGTGCTTCGCGACGACCGCCTGTTGCGCGGTCCGGATGAAGCCCTGGAAATCCTTCCAGGTCTGCTCGGTCAGCGGATGCCCCGCCGCGCCTTCGACGATCTCGCGGTTGCAGTCGACCTTGCGCCGGTGCACCCGGCAGATCACCACGTGCGGATGCTGCCCGGTGCGCGCCACGAACTCGTCGTCGATCGCCCGCGCGAGCTCCTGCGTGTTGGTGTCGAAGGCGAACGTGCCTTTCGCGCGGTCGGGGAGTTCGTCCGGCTTCTCGCGGCCGCCGTGCGGGGCCGAGAGCACGAAAGGCAGGCTTCCGGCGATGTATTCGACGTACTGGTTGCGCCCGAAGTAAGTCTTGCCGGGTTCAGGCGTCTCGGCGGCGCGCAGGACGACGGAGGCTGCCAGCAGGCAGACGCAGAGGAGGCGGGGCATGCCGTATCCAACCGCCCCTGACGGTCCGGGTCAAGCGGACGGAAGTCAGCGGACGGCGCCGCCGGCGAGCAGGGCGCGCACGGCGGCCTCCTCGGGCACGGCGTCCGCGGTGCTGGCCGCGCCGATGCCATCCTGCAGGACGAAACGCAGCTTCCCGCCGCGGACCTTCTTGTCGCGACGCATCGCGGCGAGCATGGGTTCGAGGGGCAGGGCGGAGCGCAGCGCCGTCGGGAGCGCATGCGCCTTCAGCGTCGCCGCGACCTGTTCGGCCTGGGCGGCGGTGCAATGCTTCAGCTCGGCGGAAAGCCGGGCGGCCATCACGAGGCCGATCGCGACGGCTTCGCCGTGCAGGTAGGCGCCGTAGCCGGCCGTGGCCTCGATGGCGTGGCCGAAGGTGTGGCCGAGGTTGAGGAGCGCGCGCCCGCCTTGGGCGCTGGTCTCGCGTTCGTCGCCGGCGACCACGCCGGCCTTGATCTCGACGCAGCGGCGGATGACGCGCGGCAGCAGCGGATGGTTCCAGGCGAGCGGCGAGTTCTGCTCCAGCAGGCCGAAGAGGTCGGCGTCGGCGATGAGCCCGTGCTTGATGACCTCGGCCATGCCCGCGGCGAACTCGCGCGGCGGCAGGGTGGCCAGCAGGTCGGTGTCCGCGTAGACGGCCGCGGGCTGATGGAAGCTGCCGACGAGATTCTTGCCGGCGGTCAGGTTGATGCCGGTCTTGCCGCCGACGGAGCTGTCGACCATCGCGAGCAAGGTCGTCGGCACCTGGTAGAAGTCGACGCCCCGCTGGTAGGAAGCGGCCGCGAAGCCGGCCAGGTCGCCGACGACGCCGCCGCCGAACGCGAAGACCGCGCCGTCGCGCGCGACGCCGTGGGCGGCGAGGAAATCCCAGAGCCGCGCCAGTTCGGCGGCGGACTTCGCGGTCTCGCCGTCCGCCGCGGTGGCCAGGACGGGCATGAGGCGGGCGAGTTCCGCGGCGAAGCCGGACTGGGCGGTCGCGACGCCGGGCGACGTGATCGCGACGCACTTCTGGCCCGCGGCCAGGCGCCGCTCGGCCGCGGCCAAGGCTTCGCGACGCATCCCGGCCCCGATGCGGACGGGGTAGGAGCGCTGGCCTAGCTGGACGGTGACGGTCTCGGCCGACATGGGTTCACGCTGGGGCGGGGCGCCCTCGCTGGCAAGACAACCTCACTCGCCCAGGCCGACGACCGAGCGGGCGTAGGCCCGCGCGTCGAAAGGCTGGAGGTCGGCGGGCTGTTCGCCGACGCCGATGAAGCGGACCGGGACGCCGAGTTCGCGCACCACCGCGACGAGCGCGCCGCCGCGGGCGGTGCCGTCGAGCTTGGTCACGATCA